>JAPYNU010000073.1 GCA_028283245.1 Candidatus Aldehydirespirator catecholifindens
GGGCGCAGGATTAGCAGTCAACGTGAACGAAGCAGCACTACCTTCAGTAACATCACTACCAGCGGAGACACTAACCACAGGAGTCACAGGCGGTGGCGGATTTGACACAGGAGTCGCTTCAGACGGGCATTGCGCTTCGCGGCGCTTGAGTTCTGTGAGAATTGGTGTCCAGCCGTCCCAGATCTTCTCAGCTTCTGTCGCCTCAGCAGCTGTGAAAGGCTCAAGCGTGTCAGATGTCTCAACAGCGAATGCGATTAGAACACGGAACCAGTTTTGGTTATAGTCGGATTTGGATTTATTGAGATCATGATAATGCCTTACAAGCTGAACTAGATCATCGCTAGTTACGGTCACTGTGCATTGGTTTACCGGAACCGGAGCGAGCGGTTCACGTTCAGCGACCGGTATCAGTGTCAACGCGGCGATGCCTGCATGATTAGTTGCGTATTTGTAGGCACGATAAACCCAGGTGTCGCCGAATCCGCTGGGAGAAGCGCCCTTCTCAATAATCTCATCACCTCTAGCCAGCGGAGAGATGTAATGCCAAACGACATCGCCGTCAGGCGTCACCTCACTGACCCTAGCGTGGTTTCCTTCTGTTATCAAGGTGTTACCGTTGGGGAGTCGCTGCGCGTTTGACATGATCCAAGTGTGCTCAGCTAGACGATGACTCCACAAAAGAGTGGGCTGCATGAACCCGCTGCCAGCGCGCAAATAAGTGTGTCCTGAGGAGGGCAAAGCGAGTTCATCCGCTGATGCGTAACTGCGCAGAAAACCCGGATGCTCGTGTCCATTATTATAAATAAGCACGTTCCCGGCACCTTCTAATCCGCTGGGAATCCAATGAGCATTGTGCGGAAAGAACAGTCGCTGATCGCTCTTGCTGCCATTGTCGTGGGTGCGTGGATTGCCGTAGCGGTATAGCAGATTCCCACCCATATCACTGTCACCGCCAGAACTAGAGGCAGCTTGCTGAGTGGTCGTGCTGTGATCAATCACCCAGACTTCGCTGAAGTGACGAGATGTAATCAAGATCTGCTTCAGTGAAGTGTTGTAGTCAATTGAATTCAAATGCGTCAGGTGATGCGGATCTTTGAGGAAGCCATTACTGCCATCGCGTATCTGACAAACACCATAGTTGATGTCAATTAGTTCGGGGTGGTCCTTGATCGTTCCATAGTTGGCTTTGCTGGAGTCGTGGTCCTGGATTAGATGATCCCAGACATTCCACTTCCATACGACTTGACCGCCAGTAGAGCCACTAGGCTGTATCTCGACTATTGAGTCGACCTCTAACCCACGACTTCCAAGACAGGCAGAGTCTGCGCCAGCAGCAATTGAGTCTGCTCTGCTGTAGTACTCCGAATTGATAAACAAAAAGTTGCCGTTCGCAAGCTTTATCAAGTCATGATGCTGATCGTTAGTCGCGTGCTCGTATGCCTTATCCCCATTTGGACTGATCTCATTTACATTGGAGCCGGTGTGACCCGTTATTAGATTGCCACTGTCCAGAAGTTTACCCAAGCCACCAGGACTGTCCCAGCTGTAGGCCTTCCGGCCTTCATTGTCAATCAGGTAGAATTGGTTGTGGTACGCGCCCGTCAGCAGCGTGTAACCGTCAAGCGCTTCAGCCTCGTTGACGTGCAAACCAGCGCCCGTGTAGAGCGACGAGGTTCCAACGGCTATGGTCGCCTCGCTGGTACTGCCGACTGTGTAAGCGGAGTCCGCCACGATACGCACCGTAATCTCCGTGGCCTCAGAGAGATAGTAGATACTGTCGGTCTCAGATGCTGCAGCAGCTACCACACTCTGCTGATATCCGAGGCTCCGACTGCCTACCCCGGTGACCTCATATCTAACAGTCAATCCTCCCTGAGGAGGGGGACTAACCGCGAAAGTGCATTCCACTGACCCGGGCACATCTTCGGCCCCTACCGCGGCTACCACAGATGGACAAGAGACCGTAACCATCGGCAAGGTCTGCGCCTGAGCCTGACGCTGAATGCTGGCCGCTGCCTCAACGAACGCTGCTACCACCAGCATCAGCAAGCCCAGTGGCAGAACCAAGCCAACAAGGAGAGTTCGCACTACTGCAAGACGCATGATCAAACCTTTCTGATGTGCTGCATCCTTAGCCGGTATGACTCCAGCCGGTATGACTTTTCAACCCAAGCCTTTGAGTGGGATAACCTAAAGCCTTCAGGTAATAAGTTGGCGCAGCAGAGCCAAACCGCTACATAATCGCAAAGCATGAGACCATGACCAGCAACCGAGACCAGTTCACCACCATGTCGGGTGTTCCTGTGGATCCCGTCTACGGGGAGGGCCCGCTGCCGGGTGAGTTCCCTTACACGCGGGGTATCCATCCCGACATGTACCGCAGTCGACTGTGGACCATGCGCATGTTCGCCGGTTTCGGCACAGCGGTCGACACCAACGGACGCTTCAAAGAGATCCTGCGTCACGGCGGCACCGGCCTGTCCACAGCGTTCGACATGCCGACACTAATGGGTCGCGACTCCGACGACGCTGTCTGGTCAACCGGTGAGGTAGGCCGCGCCGGAGTAGCAGTCGACACGCTGGCCGACATGGAAGACCTTTTTGCCGACATTGACCTTTCAGCCGTGTCAACATCAATGACAATCAACGGCCCGGCCATTGTGGCTCTAGCGAAGTACATCGCCGTTGGTGATCAGGCGGGCGTGCCCCGAGACCAACTGTCGGGCACGATCCAAAACGACATTCTCAAGGAGTATCAAGCCCAGAAGGAATACATCTACCCGCCGCGACCCTCAATGCGCATCATCACCGACATGATGCGCTTCACCACTGCCGAGATGCCACGCTGGCATCCAGTGTCAATCTCGGGATACCACATCCGCGAGGCTGGCGCTACAGCCGCTCAAGAACTGGGTTTCACTCTCGCCAACGGTTTCGCTTACGTGGAGGCAGCCCAGGCGGCAGGGCTTGCAGTAGACGATTTTGCGAACCGGTTGAGTTTCTTTTTCAACAGCCACAGCGACTTCTTTGAAGAGATCGGCAAATTCCGCGCCGCTCGCCGCATCTGGGCTACCTGGATGAAGCAGCGTTACGGTGCCACCGAAGAACGCAGTCTCAAGTGCCGCTTCCACACTCAAACCGCTGGCGTGTCGCTCACTGCGCAGCAGCCCGAAATCAACATCGCCCGGGTTGCTTTGCAGGCCATGGCCGCAGCGCTAGGCGGCACACAGTCGCTTCACACCGATGCCTACGACGAAGCGCTGGCGCTGCCCACAGAAAAAGCTGCCCGCATCGCTTTGCGCACCCAGCAGATCGTGGCGCATGAAACCGGTGCTGCCAACGTGGCCGACCCGCTCGGAGGTTCACCATATGTGGAATGGATCACCGACGAGATGGAGCGCCGAGCCAGCGAGATCTTTGATCATCTGCTGGAACTAGGCAACGGTTCGATGCTTGAAGGTGTCTACGAAGCCGTCGACAACGGCTGGTTCGTTGGCCGGATCGCGGACTCCGCTTACCGCTTTGAGCGTGAAGTCAATGACGGCACTCGGATCATTGTTGGTGTCAACGCCTTCACGGAAGGCAACGACAACAACGGCGACAATCTGCTGCGCATTGATCAAGCCACCGAAGACCTTCAGCTCAAACGCTTGGCGACAGTGAAGCAGGCTCGTGACGATGAGGCAGTGAGCCGTAGACTTGCAGCGGTGCGAGTCGCCGCTCAAGACCCGACTAAAAACCTGATGCTGCCAGTGATTGATGCGGTCAAGGCTTACGCCACCGAAGGCGAGATCTGCGATGCTCTCGCCGATGTATTTGGCCGCTACGTCGAACAAGCCGTTGTCTGACTCTTCTCATCAGCCTGCAAGCCACCAAGAGTCTGCAAGTCACCAAGCCTCGGTGCAGTCTCAAAACCAGCCGCCGATACGGGTGGTGTTGGCGAAACTGGGACTTGATGGCCATGACCGAGGTCTGAAGGTTGTGGCTCGGATGCTCAGAGACGCCAGCATGGAAGTGATCTATCTCGGTTTGCGCCAAACCACCGAAAGCGTGATCGCAGCGGTCGAACAAGAAGACGCCGACGTGATCGGCTTGTCAATGCATAATGCTGGGCACCTTGCACTGGCACCACGAATCCTGCAAGCTTTGCGCGATGCTGGCCTGGATGTGCCGGTGGTGATCGGAGGGATCGTCCCCGAAAGTGATATTGCGACTCTCACAGAAATGGGGATTAGTGCCGTGCTGCATCCCGGTTCCTCAGCGGTTGAGGTGGCTGAAGCAGTGCGCGGCTCACTCGGTGAACAACCAGTCGGCAAATAGGCAAATAGATGAACCAACTGGAGGGCAGATCCTCAACCGCGGATCTGCTGGAGCAAGCCATAAACGGCAAACGGCGGGCTCAGGGCCAGTTGCTGACACTGATTGAGCGAGGTGGTTTTGCCGCAGACGAAGTCACCGAACTGCTGCACCACTACACGCAGAGCCGCGCACACAACAGCACTCTCGCCGGTGCTCGGTGCCATGCTGCTGTTGTCGGTTTCACCGGTGCCCCTGGATGCGGCAAGTCGACACTAGTGGGCTGCCTTGTGGCCAAAATAACCCAAGAGGCTGGTGTCGGTCGCAGCCCTGCTGTGCTGGCAGTTGATCCTTCTTCGCCTCTTACCGGCGGCGCGATCCTCGGCGACCGAATCCGCATGGAAGAAAACGTTCCCGCAGCTCGTTCAGACGGCACTGACCGTACGGCTAATGCTGCTGTCGGCGGAGGTGCCTTCATTCGTTCGATGGCCACACGGGGTCATGCAGGTGGGCTGGCATTGGCTGTGCCGGCAGCGTTGCGCCTGTTCGAAGCTTGCGGCTACGGGCCGCTCATAGTGGAAACGGCAGGGGTCGGCCAAGTCGAGGTGGATGTGACCCGCACGGCTGACACCACCGTGGTTATCGTTGCTCCTGGAATGGGCGATGCCGTGCAAGCCAACAAGTCGGGCCTGCTAGAAGTGGCCGATGTGCTGGTAGTCAACAAGTCTGACCGCCCCGGTGCTGAGGATGCCAGACGAGACTTAGAGCACATGCTTGACCTTGGGCACATGACTGGTCTCACTGGACAGTGGCGCCCCAAAGTCATCATGACTACCGCAACCGAAGGCACTGGCGCTGATCAGGTGATTAACGCTGTGCAAGCCCATCGTGAACATCTAGAACACGCCGGGCAGCTCGAAGCTCGCCGTGAAGCACGGATACATCAAGAAGTACGCGACAGGGTTTCGCAGTGCCTAGAAACGGCCGCTGAATACCATTTGGGCACCAAGCCTGATCCTCTGGCCGCGGCACTCAAAGAGCGCATCACGCCAGCCGCTGCAGCAGCGGCGATAAGCCAGCACCTACTGGCTTCTGACATGCCAGCCTAAGAGCTCTGACATGCCAGTCAGCAAGATTGAGGGCTGGGAGTTGTAGCTGTAAGCCTGACAACTATTGGACTAGAAGAATTCGGCGAGCTTCACTCAACTCGGCGATCCGATCGGCGGCTTCGGCTGCGGCTGCGCCTAGGTCGGGATGAGCCGCCCGCAAAGCTTCACGAAAGCAGCGACGCACCACTGAGTGCTCCGGCAGTTGATCGGCACGTTCCAATCCCAGAATGTCTAAAGCCCAGCCGACCGGATCGCTCACCGCCAAATCCGATCGTATGGACAAGTCGCCTGCGGACAGGTAAGCGAACAGTGCTGGGCCGACATCACCGCGCCATGCAAGCCCCTGACGCACAGCCCGCAAAGCTTCGCTGCGCAACAAAGTAGCGGCCATGCCTGCTGCGTAGACAGCACCCAGAATCAACTGACTCGGGGTGGCTCTTGCGCTTTCGAACTCGCAACTCAATCGTTCGAATGATCCCGATGAGTTCAAAGTGTCGTTTCCGTAGAGACGCTGACGACTGCGTGACAATCCGACCCGATCACTCTGTAGCCGGTGGCGCAGCCGCGGTTGTGCAATCGGCTGATTCAGTTCCAGCTCATGAACGAGTTCGGTGACTTCTCCCAGAGCTTCATACGCAAGCTCAGACGAGAATCGGGCACACACTGCACCCAGTAACAGGCTCCCTGGAGTGGGTGCATGGCCGTTGGAGGTGGCGTGCAACCGGGTGCGGTCAATGGCCAATCGACGAGTGGGTACTATCGGTCTCGAGTGAAAAATGTCAAGCTCAGCCAACAACACCAGCTCACGCTAGCGAGCGTCCTGCACATCCCTGCGCCTAAGAGGGCTCAGCGGCTGCAGCGGCTGGCGTTAGCGGCTCGGCAGCGGGTGCTGGCGAATCGTCGGTAGGCCCGAAAGGTGCGTCATCACTATTGAGCGGTAGGCCTTGACCGAAGAACTGCTCAAGCAACTCATTGAGAGTATCTGGATCGAGTGTTCCTAGACCCGATAAGACATCGTCAAGCGGATCTGAATCATCTTGTTGTGGTGCTCTGGGCGAGCTTTCGGGCATTGCGAAACCGAACGGGAACGGTTCACCGTTGCCGAGAAATTCTCGCAGCAGCCGCAGCAGCAGCTCTTGTTGGTCAAGTTGGTCAAGCATTTCCTCAGTGAACAAGCCTTCAGGGAACGCAAAGCCGAAAGGCATACCGTTTTCTGGTGCCGAACTGTCAGGACCGCCCCCAGACATGCCTCCATCACGACCAGACCAGTCTTCGTAGTCATCGCTCCAGCCGTCATCGCGATATCTGCCGCGATCGTCGGACCAATCATCGCTCCAGCCGTCATAGTCGCGGTAGCGCCGGTCATCGCGATCAAACCTGTAGTCGTCGGACCAACCGTCGTAGCCTCTCAGCCAGTCGTAGATACCCAAGAATCGTTCAAGCAGCCACAGCAACGGGGCAAGATTCAGACCCCATTGTCTGTCTGTGTAGTTGTGATGGCGGTAGCCGTCACGGTGATAACGGTCGTCTCTGTGGCCGTGGTGGTCATGGCGATGATCATGATGCCGGTAGCTGCGTTCGTCGTGATGATGATCTCGGTGTTCGCCGTAGTTGGGAACGCCTAAAAAGAAATCGGGGGGAGCCACAGTTGCGTAATCCACCACAACGAAAGAGTCGTCGTCGTTGTCCAAGACAGCCGCAACGGCCCAAACAGCCGCCGCAACAATCGCAGCAGCCGCAATTACCCCTCCGACTATCAGTGCGCCCGTCCTAGCCCTGCTCCGCCGCGACTTGCTCTCGGTGAGGCCATCGTCACCGTCGTCATCGTCGACGCCGTCGTCGCGGGCGGTGCTATCGCTACCGGCGGTGCTGTCAGTGCTGCTATCGCCATTGCCCTCGTCGGTTGCCTCCTCAGCAGCGTTGGTAGCCCCTTGATCGTCGGCAGCTTCGTCAAGCTTTTTCTCATCAGCCATGTCACCAATCTAGGCCCGACAAGCAAACACGCTGTCGAAGGGATGCTTGCAGCAGCAGCCGACCTAGTGAAATCGCCCGGTTACATAACCATGTGGCGCGAACGTGGCGAGCCTAAACCAGCGTTCTGAGGGTTTCGGCCATGCTTCTTGCTGCCTCACGCAGAGCTTCGCTGCCTGATTCGGCGTCTTCGCTGCCTGACTGGACGTCTTCAGTGTCTGCTGTGCTTTGGGGGTCGTTGCTGGTTTGAGAGTCTGCGTCGTCTTCGGGGGCTTCTTGAACTGCCGTGCTGCGCAAACCCGACACATCCTCAACCAAAACAAGCAGTTCGGCCACCGAGTTGCGCAGGTTTTTCCAGTTACTAGAAGAAAACCCGAAGGGGGTGCGCACACCTGCAATGCGCTGAGCGGCAGCTCGAACGCTTTGCAATCCGTCGACATCGGCAGGATCGCGACGCAACCGATCACACGCCACGAACAACGTGCTCAACAACTCGTTGACCTCCAAGCCTTCAAGTTCCTCGAACTGGGCTTCCTCTTCACGCGCCAGCAGATCGTCGATCAACAACTCGACTCGCTCCTCGTCTGCCTCACGCACCAACAAGTCGCATACGGTGTCGCCAGCATCGTCAGGGTCGTTCTCAAACTCGCCGGGATCAGTTATGTGATCTTCGACAGTCTCAAAAGGCTCTTCAGCATCCTCAATAGGCTCTTGGGCAGCCTCAAGGGAGCTATGTGTGGCCTCAGTGTCACCTTCGGTGTCGAAAATATGCGACACACGGGACTGCACCAGAAGATCCACTAACTCCGAACGCAACTCTTCGGGCCATTCGCTTAGATCGAAAGCCGTCAATTCGTCTTCTGGGCCTATCGGTTGATGGGTTGCCTCTTTGGCCTTCTCAGTCTCTTGCACTTCGTCCACGAGATTGTCTACTGCTGTCTCCAGTGACTCATGGACCATCAGCGTGGTGCCTTGCCACGAATGCACGACCTTGTCAACCACCAGCAACTGCTGCAGCATCACTCGACTCTCAAGCGACCACTCATGAAGCTCATATGCCAGCCACTCCCCCGCCTCGTCTTCATCAGCGGCATCATCTTTATCGCCGTCACTATCTTCATCGATGACATCGGCATCACCGCCAGCGCTTCGTCGGAATCTGTCACGAAGCGCAGCAGCCATAAAGGTCATTTTGCCATCTAGAGCACGCTGCGACACGCAAAGTCGTAACAACGAAGATCGATAAGTGCAGACGTTGGCTGCGCTTGAGATAGCTTCGCGCTTATGGTGTCTATGGCTCATCCCAAACCCGACCGCAACATCGCCCTAGAGATGGTGCGAATAACTGAGGGCGCGGCCATAGCAGCCTCCCGTTGGATGGGTCGAGGCAACAAGGACGGTGCCGACGAGGCCGCAGTGAATGCCATGCGACAGGTGCTGAGCGAAATCTCCATGGACGGGGTTGTTGTCATTGGCGAAGGTGAAAAGGACGACGCTCCGATGCTTTTTAACGGTGAGCGGGTCGGCAACGGGCACCCGCCGCTGACTGATGTGGCCGTAGACCCTATTGACGGCACCACACTCACTTCGCTTGGCAGAGCCAACGCAATGTCGGTGATAGCGGTCGCCGACCGGGGAACGATGTTCAGCCCCGGCCCTTGCGTCTACATGGAAAAGATCGCCACCGGCCCTGAGGCCGCCGACCGCATTGACATAACCCAATCGCCTACAGAGAACCTCCAAGAGGTGGCCGACGCCAAAGGCGAATCGGTTAGAGATCTCACAGCCGTGATCCTTGACCGTGACCGCCACGAAGACCTAATAGCGGAAGTCCGCGAGACCGGTGCCCGCATCCGGCTCATTCCAGACGGCGACGTGGCCGGAGCCATATCCACTGCTTGGCCTAACACCGGTGCCGACATCCTTTTCGGGATCGGTGGCACGCCCGAAGGTGTGATCACCGCTGCAGCAATCAAATGCATGGGTGGCGCATTGCAAGGTCGGTTATGGCCTCGTAACGACCACGAACGCAAAGCGCTCACCGAGCAGGGCTACGACCTTGAGCGGGTGCTCACCCAAGATGATCTCGTCAACACTGACAACTGCTTTTTTGCTGCCACTGGAGTGACCGACGGTGATCTGCTGCAAGGAGTGCAGTTTGATTCCCGCTACTGCCACACTCAGTCGCTGGTGATGCGCAGCCGATCAGGCACAGTGCGCATGATCGAAGGCCGTCACCACCTGCACAAAGCCCGCCGGATCTAACAGCGCCTAAACCCAGGCCGCGCTAGTCGCCGCAGCCAGGCAGACAGCGGTCAAGCTCAAGCTCGGTAAGGGTCAGGCCGTGTGGCCGCACAACAGAGAAACCCGAACCTTTGGCGTGAACCTCGGGCCCGGGTTTTCTGGGAGGAGAACTTCTGCTCAGCGCTGCAACAAGCCGACGGCACCCAACAGCAGCGGCTCATTGACGCTCATTGGCGGCTTAGTTCGTCGGAGCCACGAAAACTCGAGACCCTTCGAATCTGTCGTCAGATCCGACAATCGGTAGATGATTTACGACTGTGATCACGAAGTCCGCACCGACCGCTATCTGCGACCAAGAGTCGTCATCACCAACGCCGAAAACGTCGCTATGGGTCTGCCAAACCCAGTCCGTGCCGTCAGCCGACCAGCCAATCAGCGCAACTGTTGGAGGCTCCTCAAACTCGTCAGCTTCACTGACAAATTCACTGGCAGCTTCACTGAAGAAGGACTCCAGTTGAGACTCGATGGCCTCACTGTCGGCGGCGGTGAAAGTCACTAAATCTTCGCTTGTTGCAGGGTCTATGAAAGTGAGAGCACCGTCAGCGCTTACACGCACCACCTCAATTAGGCTGCCAGGACCCACCTCCTCTAGGCCGATCACCAACACCTCTTCGCTGGCTGACAGATCAACAAGGGTCATAGAACCGGGAGGATCGTTGTAGCGCAGTTCGTAGCCATCTCTAACGACAGTCGCCGTTGCCGAACTGATGCGATCAATGGCAGGTATGGCATCGCTGTCAATCTGCACAGCCAGGGCACCTAGACCGGCAGGACCGGCATCAAGGCTCGTGATTATCACCCCGTCAAGGGTCGCTACCGTCTGTGTTTCGCTGCTGTGAACGTTGCGGATCAGGGTTGTGCCAGCAGCAGTAACGACCGGGATCCAGGCTGCTTCTGCTGTAAACCCGGCAGCATAGATTGACCAAGTGTCTTGAGGGGTCTCGGTCCAGTTACGCCCGTCAGAGGAAGTCAAAAGCGAACCCTGCAGATCGCTGTCGGTGAGGTAGACGGCAAAACCGCTGTTGGTGGCGGTGCCTACTACGCCTCCTTCGAAGGTGTTGGTCACTTCTGCGTCGGTGCCGTCGCTGTATAGCAACTGAGTCACATGATCTGGGCCGCCCACCAGTGCGTTGATCTCTTCGGGAGTCAACCCCAGTTCTGAGAAACTAACTTCAAAGGCCTCTGGAGCGCCTAGAGATCCACCGGAATCGAAGCCTTCGACAATTCCAGCTCCTGTTGACTCGATCGCCGAGTCAATAGCTGAGTCAATATTGCTTTCATCAGTGCCAGCGTCTCTAGCGTCCAAGATCAGCGCAAGGCTGCTGTCATCAAGTCCAGTATATGACCATCCGAGCACTGTGCGGCCTTCGGGGACGACACCGCTTTCTTCGGCCAGTTTGGCAATGTCAAGCTCTTCAACGGTGTTGACTGCTATCACGATGTCGGTGCCGCGCACTAGAAGCAGCTCAATACTGCTGCGCTGGCTCACCGACTGTGAAGCTTCAGCAGAGATAGCGGCCTCAATGCTGATCTCGGTCCAAGTGGTGCCAGCATCTTGCGACGTGAACACACGCTGGACATCCTTCCTTTCGCCAAAAGGTGTTGAGTCACCTGTTGAGCCACCGAACGGATCAAAACCGGCGACCACCCAGTGATCACCGTCGACGGCAACACGGTCGGGTCGGTTGGGGCTCAATTCTTCTGGCATATTGACCTCAGCCCAGTTTCGGCCGTCAGAGGTGACCAGCGTCACAGGCCGAGTGTTGACCTGCGGAAGCTCAGCAGTGTTGACAGAACCATGAATCAGCACTCGGCCATCGCCAAGGCTCTGCACTTCCGACACATCCCAAAGACCTGTCTCAACAAAATCCCAGTCGAGCGGCGGGCCTGAAGAGATCTCCGTCAGCATTGCTGAAATATCGTCTGAGGTGGTGCCTGCACCTTCGGCAGGAGCGAAACTCTGCTCGGCAGCAGCGTCATCGGCAGCATCGGAAGCAGCGGCATCATCGGCGACCTCGGGGGCGTCAGCAGCATCGGAAGCACCGGCATCATCGGCATCATCATCGGCGGAGGCGGAGGCAGCAGCAGCGAAGTCCTGCTCGGTATCGGCGACCACTAATACTCTGCTCGGTTCGTCATCAAGCATTCTGTAGCCGACCACAGCCGCAATAGTCGCCACGCAGGCCGCCACAGCAACCCCAGCCCGACGAGCTTGGCGCCGACGGGCTCTCACCCTGACACGCTCCATCACATCGCTGAGCGAATAGTTGCTGATTCTGGCCTCAGCTAACCGATCAGCCCGAGTGGACACCGAAGCACGCAACGCCCTACCGATTCGGGTCTCCCAGGAATCGTTTTCGTTGCGCTCAGCTTCAAAATCGGGATTGTTAGTGTCAAATTTGGGAGTGTTCATGCCCACAAAGACGCCTCAACTGCGGATTGAGTTCCCAACCCTTCGATCAGTTCGGCATCAGAGACCGTCTTTTGCAGGCGTTGATCAGATCTTTTCGAGAGGTGCCCACGACAACAGCAGCTGCTTTTCGCCGACGCTTGCGAAGCTAACCGCCGCCTCGATGTCGTCGCCTGTCGGCTTGATATCAATAATGACACCCTCACCCCATTTGGCGTGACGCACATCGTCACCCACCCGCAAACCCAGACGTTCGGCACCTGACCTGCTCGGCAAGGATTGCTGGCGCGCGTCCAAAGCCCGATCCACGATCTCTTCATGATTGGCTGCCCGACGATCAAGACTGCGCTCATGTCTGCTGAGATGCTGATATCGGCTGCGCATCATGCGGGTGCCGTCAACCCGCTTGATTAGTTCATCGGGGATCTCCTTGATGAAACGACTCGGAGGGTTGTATTGCCGATTGCCGTAGAGCAGACGGCTCCAAGCGTGGGTCAAAGTGAGCTGACGCATCGCTCGGGTGATACCCACATAGGCGAGCCGACGCTCCTCTTCAAGTTCATGCGGCTCACCCAAAGCACGAATATGGGGAAAAACTCCGTCCTCCATGCCGATCATATAAACATCGGGATACTCAAGACCTTTAGCAGAATGCAAAGTCATCAATGTCACCGCCGAATCATCTTCTTGAGGGTCGGCCAAATCGTCTGTGTCAGCGACTAAAGCCACCGTCTCCAAAAAACTGTCGACGGTGTCGTGTTCACCTGCTGCACCCACCAACTCGGCTAGATTTTCAAGTCGACCGTCAGCTTCAACCGTCTTCTCCGCACGCAGCTCATCCAAATATTCGCTGCGTTCCAGCAGTTCCTGCAGAATCGCTGCAGGTGAAGCTTCCAGCGCAGCCACATCATTGATCAACGCTGTGAACTGTGCAATACCCAAAGCCGACCGGCCTGACACTCCAGCAGCAGAGCACCTGCCAAGAGCTTCATAGAAGGTGATACCCGCCGAAGCGGCGTAAGCATCAAGTTTCGACACTGAGGTGGCACCCACTCCACGCTTGGGCACACTCAACGCCCGTTTCACGCTGACTTCGTCACCCCGATTTACTACCGTCTTTAGATAGGCGATGGCGTCACGCACCTCGCGACGGTCATAGAAGCGTGTGCCGCCCACCAACCGGTAAGGGATCTCGGCTGCGTTGAGTTGCTCTTCCACGGCACGCGACTGAGCGTTAGTGCGATAAAACACAGCCATTTCGCTCAGGCTCATCTGCTCATCGTTGCGACGGTGAACAATCTCTGATGCCACGTATTGTGCCTCGTCGGTCTCATCGTCGGCGTGGTAGCAGATGATCGCCGGTCCCGAGCCCTGATCGGTCCACAAGTCTTTAGGTTTGCGTCCGGGGTTGTTGATGATTACTGAGTTGGCTGCGTCGAGGATGTTTTGAGTGCTGCGATAATTCTGCTCAAGCACCACAATGCGAGCATCATCGAAGACCCGCTCGAACTCAAAGATGTTACGGATGTCAGCACCCCGGAAGGCGTAAATCGACTGGTCGGCATCACCCACCGCAGTCACTTGGCGATGCGCCGCTGCAAGCCGGATCACGAACTCGTTCTGCACCGGGTTGGTGTCTTGGTATTCGTCCACTAGCACATGCGCAAAGCGTTGCTGCCAACGCTGCAACGCCTCCGGCGAACTACGGAGCAACTCAACAGTGTTCAACAACAAGTCATCGAAGTCCATTGCACCCGCCACAGCTAGGCGTCGCTGATAATGGCTGAACACTTCACCAATGCGCCGCTCATAAACATTGCTGACCCGTTCGACGTATTGCTCAGCGCTGATGTTGTCGTTTTTGGCTGCGGAGATGACCGCATGCACAGAACGCGGCGGGAACCGTTTGGAATCAAGGTTCAGGTCACGCAGCACGTAACTGCACAAGCGCACTGCGTCACCCTGGTCATAGATAGTGAAAGTGCTCGGATAGTCAATATGGGCCGCGTCGCGGCGCAAAATACGCACACAGGCCGCATGAAACGTGGACACCCACATGCTCTCGGCTACGGGACCTACTAAACCAGCGACGCGATAGCGCATCTCGCCTGCGGCCTTGTTAGTGAAGGTGATCGCCAGAATCTCGAAGGGTGACAACCCGTGGTGGTTGATCAGGTGAGCGATGCGATGAGTAAGCACCCGTGTCTTGCCTGACCCGGCCCCAGCTACTACCAGCAGCGGCCCGCCAGAATGGGTGACCGCTTCGTGCTGGGCAGGGTTTAGGCCTTCCAGTATCGCCGAGGATGCCATCACTGCTCACCCTACTGTCGCCAACCGACACCAAGAGGACAGCTCGGCACTGACGTGTAGATAACTCTGTATGGATGAACCTGCGTGCTTGTGGCAGCGTTACTAGGGCGGTCAGGCCAACCAAAAGGCGATAGCCTGCACTTTGTGGAGGTCGCCGACTCCGTCCTTGACCTCATAGGGAACACGCCGCTAGTTCGAATGCGGCGAGCCGTCAGCGATGCCCGCTGCGAGGTGCTAGCCAAGCTAGAGATGCTCAACCCCGGCGGCAGCGTCAAGGACCGAGCAGCCATCGCCATGATTGACGCAGCCGAGAGGGACGGGCTGCTCAAGCCCGGCGGCACGATCGTTGAGCCCACATCAGGCAACACCGGCGTTGGCTTGGCTTTGGTGGCGGCTCAGCGCGGCTACCGCTGCATCTTCGTGGTGACCGACAAAGTCAGTGCCGAGAAGGTGCAGCTGCTACGAGCGCACGGTGCTGAGGTGGTGGTGTGTCCGGTCGCTGTCGCCCCCGACGAACCAGACTCCTACTACTCCACCGCTGAGCGCTTAATGCGCGAAACCCCTGGTGCCTACAGTCCTAACCAGTATTTCAACCAGACCAACCCTCTCGCTCATGAGCAGACCACAGGGCCGGAGCTGTGGAGTCAAACAGGCGGGCGTATCACCCACTTCGTAGCAGGGGCAGGCACTGGCGGCACTCTGAGCGGGGTCGGTCGATACCTCAAAAGCCAGAAACCCTCAGTGCAGATTGTGGCAGCCGACCCTGAGGGCTCGGTGTTCAGCGGAGGCTCGGGACGGCCCTACCTCGTGGAAGGGATCGGTGAAGACTTCTGGCCCGAGACCTATCACCCCGAGATGGTGGACCAAGTAATCGCCGTGTCTGATCAAGCGTCATTTGACATGGCTCGGCTGGTATCGCATCGTGAGGGGCTGCTGATCGGCGGATCGGGCGGGACAGCCATGTGTGCAGCCTCAGAGCTAGCTCGAGACTGTGACCCCGACGATGTGATCGTGGTGCTTTTGCCCGACTCTGGGCGCGGCTATCTCTCCAAGGTTTTCGACAATGCCTGGATGGCCTCTCACGGTTTCTTGATCTGCGATCACCCATGCATAAAAGATGTGATTGAAGCCAAACAGGACACGCTGCCGTCGCTTATCTACGTCAACCCCCAAGACCCTGTGAGCTTGGCTGTCGCTCGCATGAGCGAAAACGGACTGAGCCAGCTTCCGGTAGCTAAAGGAGAGATGCCGTTGGCAGCGGCCGAGGTGATGGGATCGCTGCACGAACTTCGGCTTATGGCCATGGCCTTCGAAGGCGACCTGCTGAGCCAGCCGGTGGAGAACGTGATGAGTCCACCGCTGGCACAGATCGGGATAGGCGAGCCGATCGCTTTAGCCGTGGCCAAGCTGGAACGCTCTCCTGCCCTGCTGGTGCTTGACGGGGGCCGACCACGAGCGGTGATTTCTAGCACAGACGTGCTCGGCTACCTGTCGTCAATGCCCGATGCCATAACCGCCGAAGCTGCGGTTCTTGCCCTGTGACCAGCAACCGCACAACGGTGAGCAGCAACCAAACAACACTGACATGGACAACACTGGCATGGACAACACTGGCATGAATGACGCTGGCATGAACTTTGAGGACATGGAATTGAAGTTCGAGACTCAGGTAGTCCATGCTGGCCAGGCACCCGACGAAACCACCGGTGCCATAACTGTGCCCATCCATCTGGCTACTACATTCGTGCAGTCCGCGCCCGGTCAGACTCGCGGCTACGAGTATTCGCGAACCTCTAACCCCACCAGAGCCTCCCTTGAGCGCAGCGTCAGCGCCCTTGAAAGCGCACGACACGGCTTCGCTTTCGCTAGCGGTATGGCTGCTGAGAACGCTCTCTTGAACATGATGGTGCCTGGAGATCATGTGGTGATGGGCCTTGATGCTTACGGAGGCACTTTTCGTTTGATTACTAGGGTCTACGGCGAGCGCGGTATCGCATGGTCGGCGGTCGATCTGAGCAACCCCGACTCGCTGGCGGCAGCGCTGAGACCCGAGACCCGCCAGGTCTGGCTGGAGACACCCACAAACCCCACCCTCACTGTGGTGGACATAGCCGCAGTTGCCGATGCAGCCCATCAGGTGGATGCCATCGTTGTGGTGGACAACACTTTCGCCACCCCTTACTTACAGAACCCTCTGGTCTTGGGAGCTGACGCAGTCGTTCATTCCAGCACCAAATACCTGGGCGGCCATTCCGATGTGGTCGGCGGTTTCGTGGCCGTCAACGACGACGACTTAGCCGAACGTTTGGCCTTCGTGCAGAACGCGGCAGGGGCCGTGCCCAGTCCGTTTGACTGCTATCTGCTGTTGAGAGGCATCAAAACCCTGACAGTGCGCATGGACCGCCACTGTGACAATGCCGAAGCTGTCGCTGAGTTCCTGTCGGCTCATCCAGCGGTGAAGCGCGTTTGTTATCCCGGCATAGCTAGCCATCTCAACCACCAAGTAGCCGCCCGCCAGATGCGCCGCTTCGGCGGCATGGTCTCGTTCGTCCCGCACGGGGGGGAGGTCGCTGCGGTCGCAACCGTTAGCGCCACCAAGATCTTCCAACTAGCCGAATCTCTGGGAGCGGTGGAATCACTGATTGAACAGCCCGCCACCATGACCCATCAGTCGGTAGCCGAATCACCTTTGGAAGTAGACCCGGGTCTAATCCGCCTGTCAGTCGGAATAGAAAACGCCGACGATCTCAAAGCCGACCTAGATCAAGCTTTAGGCCAAGCCACAGGTCAAGCCACAAAAAATAGAGAGCACCACAGAAGCTGAGTTGAGTCGGATCACTCCCATTCGATGGTAGCTGGCGGCTTGGAGGTGATGTCATAGGCAACGCGGTTCACTCCGTCTACCTCAGCGATCACCCTGCTGCTGATCGCCTCAAGCACATCGTGAGGCAGCCGGGCCCAGTCAGCGGTCATAGCGTCTGAACTGGTAACAGCGCGGATCACCACCGGTCGCCCGTAGGTGCGCTCATCACCCATCACCCCTACCGTACGAATGTCGGGCAGAACCGCGAACGACTGCCAGATTTCACGCTCAAGGCCCGCAGACCTCAACTCGGCGCGCACAATCGCGTCAGCGTGGCGCAAAATGGCCGTAGCTTCGGGAGTGACCTCGCCGATAATCCGCACCGCTAAGCCAGGGCCAGGAAAGGGCTGACGGTGAACGATCTCCGGCGGCAAACCGAGTTCGGTGCCGAGTGCCCGCACCTCGTCTTTGAACAAAGACCTCAGCGGCTCCACCAGTTCGAAACGCAGATCCTCGGGCAGGCCACCCACATTGTGATGGCTTTTGATGGTGGACGAATGCGTGGTAGCGCCCGACTCGATCACATCTGGGTAGAGCGTTCCCTGGACTAAGAACTCTGCATCGACTATCTGGCTGCGGGCACGCTCGAAGGCCTGAATGAACTGCTCGCCCACAACCCTGCGCTTGGACTCCGGTTCGGTGATGCCAGCTAACGCCTCAAAGAACTCAGCGGACGCGTCCACGCACACCAACTCCACACCGAAATGCTCCTCAAAGACCTGCTGAACTTCGTCCACCTCACCGGAGCGCAACAGACCTGTGTCCACCAGCACGCAGGTGAGCCGAGAGCCCACAGCACGATGCACCACCGCCGCAGCCACCGCAGAATCCACGCCTCCTGACAAGCCGCAGATGGCCCTACCATCGCCGATCTGGGATGCCACCGACTCCACAGCTGCGTCGATAATCGAACCCATAGACCAGCTCGGTGCGGCATTGCAGCCTTTGAGCAAGAAACGCCCTAACACTCTGCGGCCACAAGCGGTGTGCTCCACCTCAGGATGAAACTGCACCCCGTAGAGACCGCGCTCAACATCCTCAAAAGCAGCCACCGGTGAAGCTGCGGTCGTGGCGGTGACTTCAGCACCAGGCGGCGGCGAGACGATGGCATCAAAATGGCTCATCCACACAGGCAGCGGCGAAGACAATCCCGCAAGCAATTGGCTTCGCTCGCCATGCACAGTTAATTCAGCTCGACCGTATTCGCCGCGTTCGTTGCGTGCGACCGAACCTCCTAACTGCTCGGCGATGAGCTGCGCCCCGTAGCAGATACCCAACATCGGCACACCGAGTTCATATATCTCAGGATCAAGGCTGATCGCTGCATCGACATGCACCGAAGCGGGGCCGCCGCTAAGGATCAAACCGCACGGCTGGCGGGCTGCGACCTCGGCGGCGGTGATCGAAGCGGGAACGATCTCGCTGTAAACCTGACATTCACGCACCCGCCGGGCGATCAACTGCGAATACTGTGCACCGAAATCAACCACCAGAACCGTATCGAAGCCTCTGCTGTGTGGACCTTCAGCGGTCAAGGGAGAGACCTGCCATTGACGCATCAACCTTCCAGCATCCCAGAGTCTTTGGGAGATGGCGCGTCGCTTGATGACGTGCTCAAGAGCTGTATCACGATGAAGTAACTACGGCTGCGGCGCGCTGAAAATCTTTCACATCGGTGTAGCCGCATTTGGCCATTGAGGCCCGCAAAGCTCTCATCATGTTGGTGGTTCCGTCCGCGCTGATTGCAGGGCCGTGAAGAATTGTTTCTAGCGTGGCGAGCGGGTTTACGTCAATGACACGTCCCCGCGGCAGGGTGGCATGACCCGCCGACAAATCCCAATGACGTCCCGGACATGGCGAATCTGTGGCTGAGGCCAGCGGCAAGCCGACCATGGCCGCGTCAGCACCACAAACGATCGCTTTGGCGATATCACCCGCGGTTCGCATCGTGCCGTCAGCGATCACCTGGCAATAGACACCGGTCTCATCAAGATGCCGCATCCTGGCGGCACGGGCATCCGCTATAGCAGTGGCCTGCGGGGCATCAAGACCAAGCACATGGCGGGTAGTGCCTGCATGTCCCGAACCGACACCTACAAGCACTCCCGCAGCGCCGGTGCGCATTAGATGCAGAGCCGCCTGATAGCTAACGCACCCGCCAACCACCACCGGTGTCTGCATCCGCCGGATGAAGGTCTTCAGATTGAGAGGATCATCGTCAGAGGAGACATGCTCAGCCGACACGATCGTGCCGGTAATAAACAGCAGGTTCACGTCAGCGGCGATGGCGTGGGCAGCGAGTTCCTCAGCTCGTTGCGGACGGACGCGGCCAGCGGTTCGCACACCAGCAGCGGCGATTTCGGTCACCCGGCGCGCCACTAACTCTGGCTGCACCGGCCGGGCGTAAAGCTCCCGCAGGCGCGCTGTGGCCGCGTCTAGCGGTGCCTCAGCTAACTCAGCTAGTTCGGATGTGGGATCTTCACAGCGAGTCCACATGCCTTCGAGATCAAGAACCGCCAAGCCTCCGAGTTGTCCCAACTTGATGGCTGTAGCAGGGCTAGTGACGCTATCGCTAGCTGCGGCCAGCACCGGAAGATCAAACCGGTATGCATCGATCTGCCAGGAAATGTCAACATCGGTGATGTCGCGGGTGCGTCTGCTGGGCACAATCGCGATCTCGTCGAGCCGGTAAGCGCGCCGCCCCGACTTGCCTAGCCCTATCTCGATCTCAGCCAACGCAGTGCCCTTCTTTGATGCTCAGTGATGCGATGCCTCAGTGCTGCAAGCTAGTCAACGGTTGGCTTGTTGGGGTGTCAGGATTCTTGGTTTTCGGCTAAACCTTGGAGAAGCTCCCGCAAGCCACCGGTTTTGAGGTCGCTCATTACTCGGCCAGGCGGGGTGTCGCCGCGTTCCCACTCTTCCCAATGGTCCAATAGTTTGCGAGGGTCTGGCGCAGGGCGATCCATCAACTTGAGCCTACCGGTGCTGCACCAAAGTCAGAGCGCTGAAACTTTCATCCAAGTCGGGGCGAACTCACGTAGTCGCACAGACGCACAGTTGCTCAGCCACGGCGGGGCTGAACAGTAACCGACACCTAGACGCGCATCAGCCCGAGCCGTGTTAACAGGCTCGGGCTGATGCAGAGTGTTTGGGGATGCACTCACCTGCGCTGAGCAGCAATCCTGTGAAGATCATCGCAGCGCAGCTGCGGCTACATCATGCCGCCCATGCCTCCCATACCGTCCATACCGCCGCCGGGCGGACCGGCTGGTGGTGTTTCCTCAGGCTTGTCAGCCACGAGCACTTCGGTGGTGAGCATCAGTCCAGCGATTGATGCAGCATTCTGCAAAGCGGCTCGCGTTACTTTCACCGGGTCGATCACACCTGCGGCTATCAGGTCAACGATCTCGCCTTTAGCGGCATCAAAACCTTCTGAGCCAGAAGCCGACTCCACTTCGCGCACCACGATGGCACCCTCATGGCCAGCATTCTCGGCGATCAGGCGCGCTGGCGCTGCGAGAGCCTCAGCAATGATGCGAGCACCGGTTGCTTCGTCACCGTCAAGGCTGGACGCAACCTCAGCAACCGCGGGGCGGCTGCGCAGCAGTGCTGTGCCGCCACCTGCGACGATGCCTTCATCAATGGCTGCACGAGTAGCCGAAATGGCATCTTCAATGCGGTGTTTAGTCTCTTTGAGTTCCACCTCAGTAGCAGCACCAACCTGCACTACAGCCACGCCACCAGCAAGCTTGGCTAGACGCTCTTGTAGCTTCTCGCGATCCCAATCCGAGTCGGTATTTTCGATTTCGGCTTTGATCTGGTTGACTCGGCCTTCCACATCGGAGGAGTCGCCTGCGCCTTCAACGATGGTGGTGTCGTCTTTGGTGATGACCACTTTGCGAGCCGAGCCCATAAGCGAAAGGTCCACAGAGTCAAGCTTCAAGCCGACTTCTTCTGCCACAACCTGACCACCGGTAAGGACAGCCATGTCTTGCAGCATCGCCTTGCGACGCTCACCGAAGCCGGGGGCTTTGACGGCTGCTGAGTTGAAGGTGCCACGGATCTTGTTGACGACCAGCGTGGCTAGAGCCTCACCTTCGACATCTTCGGCGATGATCAGCAGCGGCTTGCCTGTCTGCATGACTTTTTCAAGCACTGGCAGCAGGTCCGACACGGCTGAGATCTTGCCTTGGTTGTAGAGAACGTAAGGCTCCTCAAGCACTGCTTCTTGGCGTTCGGGGTCGGTCACGAAATACGGTGACAGGTAGCCCTTA
Source organism: Candidatus Aldehydirespirator catecholifindens (assembly GCA_028283245.1). Classification (GTDB taxonomy): domain Bacteria; phylum Actinomycetota; class Acidimicrobiia; order Acidimicrobiales; family Aldehydirespiratoraceae; genus Aldehydirespirator; species Aldehydirespirator catecholifindens. Next base: position 21,538 of record JAPYNU010000073.1, read on the forward strand.
TCGAACTGCATGCCTTCCACGAAATCGAGGTCCATTCCGAAGGTGTTGCTCTCTTCGACGGTGATCACACCGTCTTTGCCGACCTTGTCGAAAGCTTCGGCTAGGGTTTCACCCACAGCGCTGTCGGCTGCTGAGATAGAAGCCACCGACTGCACCTTGGCTTTGTCGGTGGACACCGGCACAGCCTGTTCGGCCAGCGAGTCAACTGCAGCAGCGACGGCTGCTTCCATGCCCCGCTTGAGGCCTGTCGGATTGGCACCAGCGGCCACGTTGCGCAGCCCTTCACGGATCAGCGCTTGAGCCAAAACGGTGGCGGTGGTGGTGCCGTCACCGGCGATGTCGTTGGTCTTTGTGGCTACTTCTTTGACGAGCTGGGCACCCATATTCTCGAACTGGTCGTCGAGTTCAACCTCACGAGCGATCGAAACGCCGTCGTTGGTGATGGTCGGAGCGCCGAACTTTTTGTCGAGCACCACATTTCGGCCCTTGGGCCCGAGTGTGACCTTTACCGCGTCGGCGAGCTTGTTTACGCCCGCTTCAAGGCCGCGGCGGGCCTCTTCATCGAATTTAAGTATCTTGGGCATCGGCTACCTCAGCCAACCTTGGCCAGCACATCGCGGGCGTTGAGGATCAGCAGGTCTTCACCTTCGACGGTGATCTCGGTGCCGCCATACTTGGAATAGACGACGGTGTCACCGACGGCGACATCCATGGGGATGAGTTCACCGCTGTCGTCGGAACGGCGACCGGGGCCAACCGCGAGCACCTCACCCTGCTGGGGCTTTTCTTTGGCGGTGTCGGGGATGACGAGACCGCTTGCTGTGGTCTCCTCAGCGTCGCCGGGCCGCACAACAATGCGGTCATCAAGTGGCTGCAAATTCATGTGTCCTCCCGGACTGGAATATGTAATGGACTGATTCGGCCGAGGCGGTTTGTCTTCGTCTCCGGCCACGACACAGGTGTTAGCACTCTCCTATGCCGAGTGCTAACGATAGAGGCTTAGCGGCGATGCCACAACACCCAGTCCCGACTGATCAGACTTTTTGCTAATTCGGCTTGGCGTGCGGTTGGCGTTCAGTGTGCGTTCAGTTGGCAACTTCGGCTTTCGGGCAGGCCCCAAGAAGGGTCACCACCAACGCTCAAAGGCGAAGGCCCGTCAGCTTGAAGACGCCACCAGCCAGCGGCTGCGACCATAGCCGCGTTGTCAGTACACATGGCCCGGCTCGGCAGGTATGCAGCCAGCCCGTCGGCTGCACAGGCCTCGCGAGTCATTTCCCGCAGCCGACTGTTAGCAGCAACACCGCCTGCTAGGCACAAGCCTTTAGCGCCATGCTCTTCTGCGGCTCTGCGAGCTTTGGTGACCAATACATCTGCTACCGCCTCCTGAAACGAAGCAGCCACATCCTCAGTTGATGCTTCGGGATTGCGCCTCAGATAGTTAATGACCGCGGTCTTGAGCCCGCTGAAGGAGAAGTTCCAGCCGTCATTGAGCATGGCTCGCGGAAAGTCAATGGCATCACGGGTGCCTTGGCTGCTGAGCTTGTCGATTACTGGTCCGCCTGGATAGCCAAGACCCATGAAGCGGGCCACCTTGTCGAACGCTTCACCAGCGGCATCATCAACGGTTGCTCCAATTACCCGGTAATGCAGACGATCCTGCATCAAAACCAGCATGGTGTGCCCTCCCGAAACCAGCATCACAACAGCAGGCAACTCCAAGTCGGGCTCATCAAGGAAAGCCGCATGCAGATGAGCTTCAAGATGATTCACAGACACAAAAGGCACATCCCAAACCAAAGCCAAAGCTTTCGCAGCCGACACCCCCACCAACAAGGCACCGATGAGCCCCGGGCCTGTAGTTGCTGCTACAGCGGTCACTTGATCAGCGGATCGCTGCGCCGCCTTGAAGGCTTGCTCTATCACCGGCACAATCCGCTGCACATGAGCCCGTCCCGCCACTTCGGGTACTACACCGCCGTAGCGGGCGTGCAAATCAACTTGGCTAGACACGACCGACGAAAGCACCTGCTGACCCTCCGCTACCAGAGCCGCCGCAGTCTCATCACAGGAAGTCTCGATGCCAAGTATCACACCAGCAGGATTCACTCCGCTGTCAAATCTTGCCGTCGGGCCGGGCTGGCCGCCAACAGCGAACGCAGATTCAGCACTAGGCAATCCCATCGCTGTGACACTACCAACACTGCACCAAGTCACAAGTTGCAGACACCGCTAATTGCTTGCATGCCCCTTGCTGACCGCTGACACCCGCTTAGCGCGCGCTCACGGGCCGCTCTGCGAAATCTCGGTTCTGTTCTGAGCCTATTTTCCTAGTGTTGTATCGCGATTTGTAACATTACGCTTATAACTATTGCGATCTCAGTACGGCTTGATGATGAAGCTCAGCAAACCCTCGTTCAGCTACAAGCACAGGGACTCACACGCTCACAAGCAATTCGGTCATCAATCATGAATGAGGCAGCCCGACTGCAAACCAACCAAGCTCTTGCCGCTGAAGTGGCCGCTTTGGAGGCCGACGATGCAGACCGAGCCGAGATGACCGAGGTAGCACAGCTAATGGAAAACCTCCGTGCGACGCGGAGCAATGGGGTATTGATACTGCGCTGAGCACCGTTCTTGGCCTGGGTTAGCGTTGCGTGCTCTGAGTTTGGTGTTGGGGTTGCGGTTGGGCATCGGGGCGGCGCAGATACAGCGGCTCTACTTCTTGGGGGCGCAGAAACTCTTGTTGTGCAGCGGGGGTTTGTGCTAGCAGCACTAGCGAGGCCGCTGAGGGATGCGCCAAGCCCGGCTCAACCTGAACTAGGTCGGGCAAATCCTTGAACAAAGAGCCGTAACGCAGGATTCCGTCACCCACGATCAGTGTCGCTGCATCTGACGCTGCAAGTTGCTCACAGAGTTGCTCGGGCGTTGAGACTGCTGGCTCGGTAAGTCTCTCAATATGACCATCGGCACAGCTGAAGCAAGCGTGAAACACTTCGCCTCTGCGAGCATCAATCACCGCTGCGACCCTGCGACTGCTGTGACGAAGCGGATAGGCGAGCAGTTCAAGGCTGGAAACCGCAATCACCTGCACCCCCAGAGCATGAGCCATAGTCACCGCTGTGGCGACACCCACTCGCAGACCGGTATACAACCCTGGGCCGACATCTACCGCTACCGCATCCAGGTCGCTGAGCGCGATGCCGCTATGAGCGCAAGCTGTCTGTATCTGCGGTGCCAGCAGCTCGGCATGGTGACGGTCTCGTGTTGCTTCGACACAGACGTGAACACCTTCGGGGCTGCCGATGGCGCAACCGACGCGACCTGTTGCGGATTCGATACTCAATATCAGCATTGTCGTCTCAAAACCAGCACCAAACGTAAGCCCGAAGTCAGCAGTCACTCGCAGCCCACGGCTTGACGACAGCAGCTAGGTCATCGACTCGGTTTAGCCATAGCTCACCGTCGCCTCGCAGCTCGAAGCTGCGTTCGTTGTCGCTAGCACCGAAGTTGATCGTCACAGTCAAGCGGTCAGCAGGCAAAACCGAACCGATCATGTCACCCCATTCAATCAAGGTCGCGCCCTGCTCTAAGAGTTCAGGTAATGCCAAATCTTCAGCCTCATCAAGGCTCTCGAAACGGTAGACATCAAGATGGTTGACAACTATCTGGCCATCATGTATTTGACCCTCGTAACGGTTGGCGAGGGTGAACGTCGGGCTAGTCACCGAAGCAACCACGCCCGAAGCAGCTGCGAAACCCTGCACGAAGGCTGTTTTGCCTGCACCCAAGTCACCGACAAGCACAATCACATCACCAGGCTCCGTTAGCGAGGCGACAGCACCACCAAGGGCTCGTGTCTGTTCAACACTGTCGGTGCTGCAAGTGATCACTTTTTGAGCGTAACTACACCGTTTCGTGGTTCACCCGAGCAGACAACGATGTCAGCACCTCATAGCTAATAGTGCCGAGGTGTTGCGCCACCTCCACCGCAGTGATCTCCTCTGAGTCCTGACAACCGATCAGCACCGCCTCATCACCGACACGAACCTGTGACGCAATGTCATCTGGCAAGGCGACCATCAGCTGATCCATTGTTACTACACCCACGATCGGGCAACGCCGACCGTTGAGCAGCACCTCCACACCAGCCGCTGCGCTGTCACGCCGGACACCGTCGGCGTAGCCGATCCCCAAAGTGGCAACCCGGGTCGGTTTTTTAGCTATCCAGCGCCGTCCATAAGACACACCTTCGCCTGCTGCAACAGTTCGCACTGCCGTGACCTGCGATACCAACTCCAGCGCTGGCTGCAATGTGACAACGTTGTTGAGTTCTGGAGAGGGAGCAACCCCGTAGATAGCGATACCTGCGCGTATCATGTCAAAGCGAGAGCCCCGATGCGCCAGCAGCCCCGCAGAGTTGGCGACATGGCGAATGCCGGGCTGCAATCCAGTAGCACGCAGCGTCGTCAAAGCATCGTCGAATCGTTTGAGTTGCACTTCGGTGAACGGATCATTGGGCTGATCCGCCACTGCCAGATGCGTCCACACTCCCTCCAAGCGGAGCTGGCCGTCGGCTGTTTGTGAGGCACTCATCAGAGCCGAAGCCACTTCATGCAGTTCGTGAGGCTGCGCGCCCATGCGACTCATGCCGGTGTCAATCTTCAAATGCACGTTGCGGATGCCGTAGCGAGCTTGAGCGGCTGCCAGAGCCTCGATCCCAGCAGCCGAAGCAACCGTGAAACTGATTCGTTGCGGGCAGATCGCAGCTGCTTCTGCAGCCATTTGAGGCGGAAGCTCTGAAAACACCAAAATCGGCGCGTCGCTGCCGATGCTCTCAACCGCTTCGGCGGCCTCTAGCGCTTCAGGGACGGTGGCCACAGCCAGCCAGGAGGCACCACCGGCTAGCGCCGCCCGAATCGCAGTGACAGCGCCGTGACCGTAACCATCGGCTTTGACCACTGCACACAGTGCGGCCCCGTCAGCAAGCTCCACAAGTCGCTGAACGTTCGCTTCGATAGCCCCAGGACGCACCCGCCGAAGTCGTGAAGTCTCACCAATACCGCTCATGGCGTGACTTCACGCAGCTTGTCAAGCAGATCACTGGCTATCAGCCGAGCGCCACTGATAGCCGCAGCAGCTTCGGCATGAAGACACGCGGCTTCAGCTACCCGATCCAAAAGACGTTCGGCACCAAAAGCGGCGAGGCGGCCAGCGATGATCCCGGTGAGAACATCGCCGCTGCCTGCTGTAGCCAAACGGGCATCACCATTAGCCACGATCCTCACCCGCCCGGCAGCATCCGCTACCAAGGTCGGGCCGCCCTTGAGCAAAACCACCGCATTAAATCGTTTAGAGGCGGCAGTCACTGCGGCGATGCGATCTGAGCCTGGAGGCACCGACATCAACGCTTCGTACTCGCCGTCATGAGGGGTCAGTATCAGCGGTATCCCAGCAGCGCTACGCCGCTTCAGCGCGGCGCTGACCGCCGGGCTTTGCAGAAGTCGCAGCCCGTCAGCATCAATCACGGTAGGCAGATTCAGTGCCAGCACTTCAACGAGACGCTGCACGGCCTGCGCGTCAGTGCCCATGCCTGGACCAACGGCGCAAATCTTGAAACGGCGAGCATAAGCGTTAAGCGGCGGATCTTGTTGCACTACTTCAAGCGGATAGGCAGCTGCAGCCGATCTAGGAGCACTGAGATGCACTGTTGCTGCGCCGCTTCGTAGTGCCGCAATGCAGGCAAGCGAAACGGCACCGGTCATGCCGAGTGATCCGCCCACTATCAGTGCAGCCGACTGCCATTTGTGGGTAGTCCCCGTACCAACAGGCAGCGGCTCTACATCAGTGCCGCTGAGCAACGCACATGCTGCAATGTCTGCATCATCAACTTTGAGGCCTATGTCGGCCACGGTCACGCTGCCACAGAGTGCTGGACCCTCCCCTAGCAATAAGCCCGGCTTGAGAGCCACGAACGTGACCGTGCGATCAGCGCACCACAGCCCGTCGCTGCACATCTGGCCGGTAGCACCGCAGAGCCCGCTGACAATATCAACCGCTAACACCCCTGCATCAAGACGGCTGCGCTTAGGGGGCGTGTAAGGCCGTGATAAGCCCGTACCGAAAGCCGCATCAATGTATAAGTCTGCTGCTGGCAGTTCAGCGGGTGCGCCAACCGCAGGAAATACTGTGACTTTGGCACCGCGACGAGCAAGCATCCCTCCAGCGGTTCGGCCGTCGGCACCGTTGTTGCCGCCGCCAGCAAGCACCACGACACGCCGCCCGTAGTGTCCTGACATCATTTCGGCTGCGGTTCGAGCCACTGCCGCACCGGCCCGCTCAATCAGGACTTCCACTGAGTCGGGCGCGGCAGCGTCAATCAGCGCCATGCGAGTTGGCGTGACTACAGGGATCACATCACCGAAGAGCTTGCACAATACGCACAGGCTGACTCGGGCACTGCGACATTGTTAGCCACCCTGCCAGACTACTCGCCGCACCTGCTGTCCTCCGCTGCGGGCAGGCAAGCAGTCCCCAACAAATCCGCCAGTCTTGATTGCCGTTGCGATGATGCGGCTCTAGCCTTAAGAGTTGGCCTATGCAACAGTGGCGAACTGTGCTGCGAGGCTGACCTAAGCACGATAATCCCAGGAGCAGACGTGGCCACATACAGCCCTAAAGCCTCTGAAATCCAGCGCGACTGGCATCTTGTTGATGCCGAAGGCATGGTGTTGGGCAGGCTCGCCACCGAGGTCGCAAATCTGCTACGCGGTAAGCACAAGCCCACTTTCACGCCCCACATTGACACCGGCGACCATGTGGTGATCATCAACGCCAGCAAAGTGGTGCTCACATCGGGCAAGGCTCAATCCAAGCAGGTTCATCGGCACTCCGGTTATCCAGGTGGCTTGCACAGCGAAAGTTACGGCACCAAGCTGGCGCGTCGCCCCGATGATGCTGTGCGAGACACGATTCGCGGGATGATTCCCAAGACCAGGCTAGGCCGAGCGCAGCTCCGCAAGCTCAAGGTCTACGCAGGCCCAACCCATCCCCATAGCGCCCAGCAGCCTCAGCCTTATGGCGTTGAGCACGCTAAGGCCCGATAGCAGAATTTCGATCACAGAGGTGATGCCACAATGAGCAGTCCGCTAGTGCAGGCAACTGGACGCCGTAAGCGATCCGTAGCGCGGGTCAGGTTGCGCAACGGTGCTGGCAAAGTTGTGATCAACGGACGCGATGCTGAGGACTATTTCCCGTCGCGGGTGCATCAGATGCAGATACTTGAGCCGCTGACTGAGACCGCAACCGAAAGCCGTTACGACGTGGATGCCAGCATTCATGGTGGAGGTGCCAGCGGTCAAGCTGGTGCGCTGCGTCTAGGGATCGCTCGCGGACTAGTTGAGTTAGAGCCCGAGCTTCGTGACACGCTCAAGAAGGCTGGCTACTTGACACGCGACCCGCGCAAGAAGGAAGCCAAAAAATACGGCCTCAAGAAGGCACGCAAAGCACCTCAGTACAGCAAGCGCTAACCAACGGCGTGGGTGCTACGCCGCTGACACAGCTATGACTCTGACATTCGGCACTGACGGAGTGCGCGGCGACGCGCGCAGCGAACTGACTCCGAAGTTCGTTGAGGCACTGGGCCACACCGCAGCGCAAGTGCTTGGCGACAGTTTCGCGGTCGGGCGTGACCCCCGAGTGTCGGGGCCTGAACTGGTGGCAGCCTTCTGCCGGGGTGTGCGACACGCTGGCGGTGAAATCGTCGACTTGGGTGTGCTGCCAACACCGGCCGTAGCTCGCTGGTGTGGTGACGAGCAGGTCGCCGGTGCCATGGTGTCGGCATCTCATAATCCGTGGCACGACAACGGAGTGAAACTGTTCGCTCGCGGCGGCCACAAACTCACCGACGAAGCCCAGCAACACATTGAGAGGCTCCTTGCCGGACTGCTCGCCGATGACCAGAATTTTGATTCAGGTAAGTTGCGTTTGTCATCAGAAGTCCTGTTGAGGCAAGACGCTGCTCGTCGCCGTCATGTTGAGGCTGTGGCCTCCAGCATTAAGGGACGCGACTTGAAAGGTCTGCGGATAGTGGTTGACGCCGCCAACGGTGCAGCCTGCTGGTCTGCTCCCGAGTGCTTGCGTCAGCTAAACGCTGAGGTCTTGACAATTCATGCGTCACCCGACGGCCACAACATCAACCAGGATTGCGGCTCGCTGCACCCAGCAAGTCTGCAGCAAGCGGTGGTATCAAACAATGCCGACGCAGGCTTAGCCTTTGATGGCGACGCCGACCGGGTGCTGGCTGTTGACTCCAGCGGCGACCTAATTGACGGCGACCAGATCCTGGCGATCTGCGCTCTTGACCGGGCTGACCGTGGGCTACTCACAGGAACTGCGGTGGTTGTGACTGTGATGTCGAACTTGGGGCTCAGGCAAGCCTTGACAGCTCGGGATATTGACATCGTGGAGACACCGGTCGGCGACCGTCATGTGCTAGCGGAACTTGAGCAGCGACAGTTGGTGCTTGGCGGGGAGCAGTCCGGTCATTTGATCTTTCGCGATCTGGCCACCACCGGCGACGGTCTGCTGACAGCGGTTCAGCTTCTAGATACTGTGAAACGCGTGGGGCAAGATTTACGAAGCCTGGCTGCTGCGTCAATGACTCGTATGCCTCAAACGCTGCTAGCGGTACCGCTTCCCAGTCACCGAGCAGACAACATCAACCTCGAAGCGCTGCTGTCCTCCATAGCCGACCAAGCTGACGAACGCTTGGGTGCCTCGGGCCGGGTGCTGCTGCGTCCCTCAGGCACCGAGCCGCTGGTGAGAGTAATGGTGGAAGCTGCTGACGCGGCGATCGCAACCGCAACCGCTGAAAAGCTCGCAGCGCAAGTAAGCGAGACACTGAAAGATCATCAGCCGCTAAGCCCGACAACGTGCGGAAACAGCAGTGACAACGTGCAGCAACAGCAGTGACAGCGGCAACAGCAACGACAGCGCAGGTAGCAGCGGCTACAGCAGCGGCGTTTCGTAGAGAGCGTTCCAGAGCACAAGCCCCTGCGGTGGCGCAGGCGAAGGAATCACACTGCGGTCACGGGCCGCGATGGCATCAGCCACAGATTCGGGCTTACGGTGCCCTGAACCCACCGAAACCAGTAGCGCCACCAGTGAGCGCACCATCTGATGGCAGAAGGATCTCGCCTCAATCTCAAACACTTTGAAGTCGCCTTCGCTCCACCAGACGGCACGGCGCACGGTACGAACCATCGACTGATCGGTCTTGGATGGATTCTTTCGGCAGAAAGAACTGAAGTCGTGATCGCCGACTAGTAGATCAGCAGCAGCGCGCATGGCTTGCAGGTCTAGACCCAGCGGCACATACCAGCTCTGCGATGCTGCTAACGGATCCGGCGTTGCGGAGTTGAGTATCCGGTAGCGGTAAACCCGACCAGTACAGCAGTGCCGAGCGTTGAAGTTAGCTGGCGCGATACAGGTCTGCGAAACCGCAATGTGGGGAGCGCACATACGGTTGATGGCACGCATCAGCCGAGGCGGGTCAACGCGCTGCGCTGGCGCGTCGAACGAGACCACCTGAGCCCGAGCATGAACGCCACGGTCGGTGCGGCCCGCACAAACAACATCAATCTCTGATCGCAGAACTTGGCTTAGAGCATCGTTCAGGACACCTGCTACGGTGACCACGCCCTCGTTGTGGGCGAAGCCATAGAACTGTGAGCCGTCGTAGGCCAGCGTCATGCATATCCGCACGAACGCTGAATGCCCCATACGCTCAGAGCGCTCTGCAAATCGCAGGTTCTTAAAGAGCTGCGCGCTAGACGAGTTCGATGCGGACCATGGGGGCGTTGTCACCATGGCGGGGACCGAGCTTGACGATACGGGTGTAGCCGCCAGGACGATCCACGTAGCGTGGCCCAATCTCTTCAAAAAGTTTGGATGCCATCTCACGGTCTCCCAAGAACTTCACAACCTGGCGATGGTTGTGAACTCCCCCGCGACGAGCTTTGGTGATCATCTTCTCGGCGATGGGACGCACAGCCTTAGCTTTGGCTGCGGTGGTGGTGATCCCTTCAGCAGCTATCAAAGATGCCACTAGGTTGGCCATCATCAGTTTCTGATGGCGGCTGCTGCCCCCGAAGCGGGGCCCTTTACGAGGGCGCGCTGGCATTTTCTAAACCTGTGGAAGCCCGCAACGACAAGCCCATCTCATCAAGCTTGGCGACGACCTCATCAAGGCTCTTCTCACCGAAGTGGGTGATCTCCAACAGTTCCTCAGGGGTTCGCTCCAGCAAATCGTTGAGTGTGTTGATATGAACACGCAGCAGGCAGTTGCGCGGTCGCTCTGTGAAATCAAGATCTTCGATGAGGACTTCGGGCTCGTCATCAACCTGAGTTGATACCAGCACTTCGGCTAGTTCTAGGCCCTGTGCTTCTTCGCTTAAATCTTCAAGCAGACCGATCAGGCTGCGCAGCGTGGCACTAGCGGAGGCGACCGCCTCAAGCGGCGAGATTGACCCGTCAGTCTCGACATCAAGCACTAGTCGGTCGTAGTCGGTTGACTGCTCAACGCGTGTGGCTTCAATGTTGAAAGCGACGCGCCGCACCGGCGAGTAGATCGAATCCACAGGGATTACGCCAATAGCCGCAGTTGATTGCTTGTTTTCCTCGGCAGACACATAGCCGCGGCCCTGTGCAACAGTGATGTCAAGGGCGAGACGCCCTCCTTTGTTGACGGTGGCGATCGGCGCATCAGGGTTGAGGATCTTCACGTCGGGATGCGCTTGAATGTCACCAGCGGTGATCTCGGCGGGACCTCGAACGTCAAGCCTCAGCGTGACCGGATTGTCGCTCATGACCACCAGCACCAGATCCTTGAGGTTCAAAATAATGTCGGTGACGTCTTCAACGACTCCTTTGATGGTGGCGAACTCGTGCAGAGTGCCATCAAAGCGCGCTTGAGTGACCGCCGAGCCGGGGATTGAAGACAGCAGCGTGCGACGCAGCGAGTTGCCCAGCGTGTGACCGAAGCCAGGCTCAAGAGGACCTATTGAGAACTGCTGGCGGTTGCCGTTAGCGGTCTCAAGCGCTTCAACGGTAGGACGCTGCATTACAAGCATGGGGACTCCTTGAGCTGCTTACTTGGAATACAGCTCAACAATGAGCTGTTCACGGATCGGCACGTCAATCTGCTCACGTAAGGGCAGTTCACGCACCTTTGCGGTGTAGTTATCTTCGCCGCGGTCAATCCATGCTGGCGGATTGCGATCCAGCACATCAACGTTCCATTGGAGCGTGGCCGAGTTGCGAATCTTCGTACGCAAATCCACCACATCACCTTTACGCAAACGGTAGCTAGGGATTGTCACCCGTTTGCCATTGACATTAACGTGGCCGTGGTTGACCAATTGACGGGCTTGCGGGCGTGTGGCACCCCAACCGATGCGATATATGAAGTTGTCGAGCCGCAACTCTAAGAACTGCAACATGTTTTCGCCTGTGACCCCTTGGCGGCGGTTGGCTTCTGCGAACAAGTTGCGGAACTGGCGCTCGGTCAGTCCATAGGTGTGGCGAGCCTTCTGCTTCTCAGACATTTGCACTAGGAACTCAGACGGGTTACCGCGACGTCGTGAGCGGCCGTTTTCGCCTGGTGGATAAGGCCGACGGTCAAGAGCGATCGCCTCGCCTTTAGTGCCCCAGATGTTGGTGTTAAGCCGGCGCGATACTCGCGCTTTGGGTCCGGTGTAGCGCGACACGTCAGACTCTTCTGCGCTTGGGCTGGCGACAGCCGTTGTGCGGTGCTGGCGTGACATCTGTGATACCAGTCACGTCAATGCCGATGTTTTGGATTGACCTGATGGCAGTCTCACGACCCGATCCAGGGCCTTTTACCTGCACATCAACTTTGCGCAGACCGTGTTCCATGGCTTTGCGAGCGGCTTGTTCGGCGGCCATCTGCGCAGCGAAAGGCGTGGATTTGCGTGAACCCTTGAAACCAACATTGCCAGCCGAAGCCCAAGAAACCACATTGCCCTGCAAGTCGGTGATGGTAATGATCGTATTGTTGAACGAACTCTTGATATGCGCCACGCCGTGTGTCACGTTTTTGCGCTCGCGTTTGCGGGTGCGCTTTTTGTCTGATGGTTTCGCCATTGCTACCTCTTGAATGCTTAGCGCCTATTTCGTGACTTTTTTCTTGCCAGCCACGGTGCGCTTCGGACCTTTTCGGGTGCGGGCGTTGGTGTGAGTGCGCTGACCTCTCACCGGCAGCCCGCGACGATGCCGCAAACCTTGATAGCAGCCGATCTCCATCTTGCGCTTCACGTCTTGTGAGATCTCGCGTCGCAGGTCGCCTTCAACACGGACGTTGCTTTCGATGAAGCCTCGAATGCGCGCCACTTCTTCGTCGGTGAGGTTGCGTACCCGAGTGTCAGGATCAATTTCGGTGGCTTCGCAGATCTGCTGAGAGATGCTGCGCCCAATGCCGAAGATATAGGTGAGCGACACCTCCACACGCTTCTCGCGGGGGATGTCAACTCCAGAAATTCGCGCCATAGAAGCCTTCGTCTCCTCAGCCTTGCCGCTGCTTATGCCGTGCGTTGTCGCAGATCACCATGACGCGCCCGCGTCGACGAATCACTTTGCAGCGATCGCACATCTTCTTGACGCTGGGTCGGACTTTCATAGTTGACTACTACTCACTTGCTGGCATCCATGCTGGTGCCTACTTGTAGCGATAGGTGATTCGGCCTCGTTGGAGGTCATAGGGCGTCACTTCAACCTGGACACGATCACCGGGAAGGATCCGGATGTAATGCATCCGCATCTTGCCCGAGATATGCGCCAGCACAAAATGGCCGTTCTCGAGTTCTACACGGAACATTGCGTTGGGAAGGGACTCCGTAACGGTGCCCTCCAACACGATTGCGTCCTCTTTCGGTTTCGGCAGTGCGGTGTCCTCCTGTGGATTAGCTCCGGTCGGCGCGCGGCAGCGACGGCCCGAGGCCAAACGGCAACGCTACAGGCGCTACCACCGGCCTACAACCTGCCACCAGCAGTGCTTTCTATTCCGGCCACAACCCGATCGAAGACCTCGTCAAGCGTGCCGACACCGTCGACCGTAACCAGCAAGCCGCGCGCCTCGAACCAGTCAAGTAGCGGAGCCGTTTGCTTCTCATAGAGCTGTAGGCGGCGACTGATCGCGTCAACAGTGTCATCGGAGCGGCCTCGCTCAAGCATCCTTTCGGTAGCTGCTTCTACAGGCACTTCGATATTGATAGCTGCGTCTAACCGCTGCTCAAGACCCTCGAGGATTCTTTCAAGCGCGTCCGCCTGTTCAGCGGTGCGCGGATAACCGTCGAGCAGTACACCTTTACTGGAAACATCTTCGTCAGCGAGACGTTCCCGCACGATGCCGTTCATGACATCATCACCAACCAAGCCACCAGAATCCATTATGGATTGAGCTTGGCGGCCCAACTGAGTGCCTGCCGCAACAGCAGCACGCAAAGCGTCGCCGGTAGAGAGATGGACGCAGCCGAACTCAGCGACGAGACGCTGCGACTGTGTGCCCTTTCCTGCGCCCTGACGCCCCAGGATCACCATACGCAACGGAGCCATCCGGCTTTACTTCAAGAAGCCCTCGTAGTTGCGCATCATCAACTGGCTGTCGATCTGCTTCATCGTCTCAAGCGCCACACCAGTTGCGATCAACAGTGATATGCCGCCGTAAAGCAGCCCGCTGGCACCCCCGCCCTGGCCTGCGGAAATGTCAGTGTCGAGAAACACCGCATAAAGAATGGACGGAACCAACGCCACCGCAGCAATAAACAATGACCCAGGAAGGGTAATGCGCGAAAGGATCTTGGCCAGATAGCGCTCGGTCTGCACACCGGGACGTATCCCAGGAATGAAACCGCCCTGCTTGCGGATCGTGTCAGCCTGCTTGACCGGGTCAAAGGTAATGGCCGTATAGAAATAAGCGAATCCGATGATCATCAAGCCAAAGACCGTTAGATACACCGGGCTGGTCGGCAAAGTGAGATGATTATTGACAAAGTCTTGGATCGCGCCACCGATGCCACCGTCAGGCATGGCCGCTCCGATCAAGGTCGGCATGTAGAGCACCGAACTAGCGAAGATGATCGGGATCACGCCCGACTGGTTGACTTTGAGCGGGATGTAGGTGCTCTGGCCGCCATACATGCGCCGACCCACAACACGCTTAGCGAACTGCACAGGGATGCGGCGCTGACCCTGCTCCACGAACACGATGCACACCAGCAGAGCGACCGCAACCACAACGAAGCCGACCACTGCGTCATAGCCGTTGTTGGCCCGCACAGCGGTGAGCTGAGCTGGCAGGGTTGACACCACACTGGCAAAGATCAACAGCGACATACCGTTGCCGATGCCGCGCTGTGTTATCAGTTCGCCCATCCACATCAACAAGGCAGTGCCGGTAGTGAGCGTCAAAACCACCACGAACACAGCCCACGGAGTGAAGTTGGGAAGCAGGTCAATGCCACCCACCAACGCGCCGCTGTGGAACAAGAACGAGAAACTGGTGGACTGCAGCAATGCAATACCGATAGTGAGATAACGGGTCCACTGCGTGATCTTGCGCTGACCCACCGCTCCCTGCTGCTGCCACTGCTCAATGCGAGGGATCACCACGCCAAGGATTTGCATAATGATCGACGCGGTGATGTAGGGCATAATCCCCAAAGCGAAGATAGCGAACTGAGTCAGCGCTCCCCCCGAGAACAACTGAATGAACCCGAGGATTCCACCTGAGGTGTTGGCCTGATCACGCAGCAGTTGCACCGCGTCGGTGTCCACGTAAGGCGCAGGAATGAAAGCACCCAAACGGTAGACAGCGATGATGAACAAGCTGAACAGGATCTTGTTGCGAAGATCTGGGATCCGAAAGATGTTCAAAATGCGGTTCAGCACGTCCGTTACCCCAATCTCAGCGGTTGGTGTGCTGGTTGTAGCTACCGTGAGGCGGCCTGCGGTCACCCCAAGGTTTAGCGACGATCTCAACGCTGCCACCAGCGGCGGTGATGGCTTCAGCCGCCGAGGCTGACACTGCGTGAGCCTTGACTCTCACCGCTCGTTTGATTTGGCCACGACCGAGCACTTTTACCAGCGCCTTCTTTCCCACTAGACCACACTCGCGCAAGGTTTCAGGTGAAATATCGTCCAAACCGGTGGCTTCAATGGCATCAAGGTTGACAGGCTGATATTCGACACGGAAAGGGTTGGTGAAGCCTCGCCATTTGGGAACGCGTCGCAGCAGAGGCATCTGGCCGCCTTCAAAGCCGACAGGCACCTTGCTGCGTGCTTTCTGTCCTTTCATGCCTCGGCCCGCGGTCTTGCCACCACGGCCAGCGATACCACGCGCTACTCGCTTGGGTCGCTTGTGTGATCCAGGGGACGAGCGCAGATCATGCAGCTTGATCACAGATGTCATTGATCTTTGTCCTCTGCTGATTCTCCAGCTAGCTGTTCGTCGGCTAGCTGTTCGTTTGCTGGCTGTTCGTCTGCTGGCCTTTTTCTGCTGTCTTTTTCGTCGGCTGGGACTGCTGAGTGCTCTTCTACGGAGACCAGATGTGGTACTCGCTGGATCATGCCACGGATCTCGGCACGATCAGGCAAAGTATTGCTTCGCCCGATACGCCCCAAGCCCAGAGCCCGAAGCGTACCGCGTTGTTTGGGCTTCGTTCCAATAGTCGAGCGGATTTGGGTGATTCGCAAAGCCATCATTCGTCCTCGGTCTCGTCGCGGCGCTGGGCTGCTGCCGCTCGATCAATACGAGTGCTCTGGTATGCATCCCACAGACCTTTAGGCAGAAAGCTCTCGGGATCAAGGCCGCGTAGACGCGCCACTACGTCGGGGCGCCGCAGAGACTGCAGGCCGCTGATCGTGGCGCGGGCAACGTTGATGTGATTCGGCGAACCAAGCGACTTGCACAACACATCACCTATGCCCGCTTCTTCAAGAATGGCGCGTGCTGCGCCACCGGCGATCACGCCGGTGCCGGGGGCGGCTGGTTTGAGCAGCACCCGGCCTGCGCCGGTGGTGCCAATAACAGGATGCATGATCGTGTTACCGGCCATAGCCACTTCAAAAATGTTGCGCCGGGCCTCTTCGGTGCCCTTCTGGATGGCTAGTGGCACTTCTTTGGCTTTGCCGTAACCAAGCCCGACACGACCGCCACCGTCGCCAATCACTACTAGGGCCGTGAATGAGAAGCGGCGACCGCCTTTGACGACTTTGGCCACCCGGTTGATATTGATTACACGCGACTCCCGCAACGGCAGTGCGCCTGTGCGTTCCTCAGCCACAGCTGACCATCGCTTCGTGAACCTTCATGTCAGAACTCCAGTCCAGCGGCACGAGCCGCGCCAGCAAGCTCGGCCACCCTGCCGTGATATTTGTAGCCGCCGCGGTCAAACACCACAGCGGTTATTCCTAGATCCTTGGCCCGCTCAGCTATGAGCGTTCCCACAGCGCGAGCCGCGGCGATGTTGCCTCCCGAAGCCGAACGCAGATCCGACTCCAACGTTGATGCCGAAGCCACAGTGATGCCCGCGCGGTCGTCTATGAGCTGCGCCGAAATATGGCGAGCCGAGCGAAACACTGACAGCCGCGGGCGTTGAGCGGTTCCCTGCACCTTCTTGCGGACGCGGCGGTGGCGACGGATACGTCCGCTACGTCGCTTTTGAGCCTGATCAACCATTGTTACTTGGCCGCCTTCCCAGCCTTGCGCTTGACTCTCTCATCAACGTAACGAATGCCTTTGCCCTTGTAAGGCTCGGGCGGGCGCCACTTGCGAATGTCGGCTGCAACTTGACCAACCAACTGCTTGTTAATGCCTTTGACCACAATCTGAGTTCGCTGCGGAACCTCAAACTCAATGCCTTCAGGGGCACTGATATGAACGGGATGACTGAAACCCAAAGCCAGTTCTAAAGATGTGTCGGTGAACTCTGCAACCCTGTAGCCCACACCCTGGATACGCAGTTCTTTGCTGAAACCTTCGCTCACCCCAGTAACCATGTTGGCTACCAAGCTGCGTGTGAGCCCGTGCAGCGACCGGTTCAAGGCTGCATCGTCGGGGCGCTCAATATGCACAAAGCCGTCTGAATGCCGCAAGCTCATCTCATCAGGCAACTGCCAGCGCAGTGTGCCTTTGGTGCCGGTTACCACAACAGTGTCGCCCTCCACCGAAACATCAACTCCGGCAGGCACCGGGATAGGAGAATTACCAACGCGGCTCATAGTTGCATCCTCACCAGACGTAGCAGAGGATCTCGCCGCCCATGCGATTGCGACGAGCCTCGCGGTCGCTCATCAGACCCTTGTTGGTAGAAACGACAGCCACTCCGAGCCCGCCCTGCACTCGTGGTATTTCATCACGCTTGCGATAGATGCGCAGACCCGGCTTGGAGATACGACGCAAGCCACGGATGACACGATCACGCTCAGGCGAATACTTCATCTCAATGGTCAGCGTCTTGCCTGGCCGCTCAGTGTTGTCCTCCTCAGCGAAAGATGTGATGTAACCCTCACGCTTTAGTACCTCAGCCAGCGCGAGTTTGCGCTTCGAAGATGGCATTGACACCTCGTCGTGCATCGCCACGTTGGCGTTGCGGATACGGGTCAGCATGTCCGCGATCGGGTCTGTCATCGTCATTTGTTTGTCACCTCACTTCTTCGAGTCACCAGCTGGCCTTTTTCACACCTGGCAGTTCCCCAGCATGTGCAAGTTCACGCAGGCAGATTCGACACAAGCCAAACTTTCTGTAGACCGCCCGCGGTCGACCGCAGCGCCTACAGCGCGTATAAGCACGCACCTTGAACTTTGGGGTACGCTGCTGTTTTTCTATCAGGGCCTTCTTGGCCATCGATTCATTGCCCCTCTCGCCGGAACGGGAACCCGAACGCTTCAAGGAGCGCTCGACCCTCGCTGTCGGACTTGGCTGTGGTAACTATCGTGATGTCCATACCTCTAGTGGTATCGACATTGTCGTATTTGATTTCTGGAAAGATGAGTTGTTCGTTGATTCCGAACGTGTAGTTGCCGTTGCCATCAAAAGACCGCAACGGCAGCCCGCGGAAGTCGCGAATGCGTGGCACTGCCAGCGTTATCAGCCGGTCAAAGAACTCATACATACGGTCACCGCGCAGAGTGACCTTGCAACCTATGGCCATGCCGGTACGCAACTTGAAACTGGCCAACGACTGCTTGGCTCTGGTAATCACAGGCTTCTGACCTGAAATCACCGCCAGATCAGCGAGCGCTCCCTCAAGCAGTTTCGCTTGGGTGACGGCCTCACCGACACCCATGTTGACCACGATCTTAGAAAGTCGCGGCACCATCATCACGTTCGACAAACTTAAGTCGGCGAGCAGAGCTAACTTGATCTCTTCGTCGAAAGCGGTGCGAAGCCGCGGTCGGTAGTCGGTGGCAGTGCTCACAGGTCAGCCCCCGTACGTCGGCAGATGCGAACTTTTTCGCCCTCGGGCGTGAAGCGGTAGCCCGCCCGGGTGGGCTTGCCGTCCGCAGGACTCACTACGGCCACGTTGGACACATCAATCGGCATCGCCTTGTCAATGATCCCACCTTGTTGAACGTCGCGTCGCGGTGCCTGATGACGCTTGGCGACGTTGACACCCTCAACGATCACTTTGCCTTTATCGGGCATGACTCGCTCTACTATGCCTTCGACACCAGCGTCTTTGCCTGATAACACCACAACCCGGTCACCTTTGATGACCTTCAAGGAGCGGCGACGCGAGTTCGCAACTCGTCTGGGCATTACAGCACCTCCGGTGCCAGCGACACGATACGCATGAATTGCTTGTCACGAAGTTCGCGTCCGACCGGGCCAAAAATTCTTGTGCCACGAGGCTGATCCTGCTCATTGATCAACACTGCGGCGTTCTCATCGAAACGGATGTAGCTGCCGTCACCGCGACGTTTTTCTTTGCGAGTGCGCACCACCACACAGCGAACCAAGTCGCCTTTGCGTACCTGAGCGCCAGGGATGGCATCTTTGACGGTGGCCACAAACACATCCCCCACTGAGGCGTAACGCCGCCGTGAACCACCTAGCACCTTGATGCAAAGCACTTCTTTGGCACCGGAATTGTCGGCGACACGCAGCCGAGATTCCTGCTGGATCACTTGGCACGCTCCACGATCTCAACTACACGCCAACGCTTGGTCTTGGACAGCGGCCGAGTTTCGGCCACACGCACGAGGTCGCCAACGCTGAGTTCGTTGCTGGCATCGTGAACAGCCAGACGCGACTTGCGCTGCACTGTCTTGGCGTAGCGCGGATGACGAACCCGCTCGGTGGCTTCAACGATGGCGGTCTTATCCATGCGATCCGACACCACCACACCCTCACGAACCTTGCGACGGTTGAGGCGTGCGTCTGAACTGTCGACTGTGTCAGCCATCGGCTTCTCCCTGTGCTGTTACTGCGTTCACTTCTGCTGACCGCGCGTCGGCCTGTTCGGCGGCAGCTATTTCACGGGCGCGCACTTCGGTTAGTAGACGTGCGACATCGCGGCGCAACTGCCCGAGGCGCGCCGGATTGTCAAGTTGTCCGGTGGCGAACTGGAAGCGCAAATTGAATAGCTCTTCTTTGGTATCAGACAGGCGTTCAATCAAATCAACATCACCTAGATCGGCAAGAGCCTTGGCACGAGCCATCGCTAAAAGCCTTCCTCTCGGGAGATGAAGCGAGCCTTCATCGGTAGCTTCTGGATGGCCCGGTTAATGGCGCTGCGGGCGATGTCCTCATCGTGATAAGACAACTCAAACAGCACACGCCCGGGTCGCACAACCGCCACCCAATGTTCGGGGTTGCCTTTACCTGAACCCATCCGCGTTTCAGCAGGCTTCTGAGTCACCGGCTTGTCTGGGAAGATGTTGATCCAGACTTTGCCGCCGCGCTTGATGTGTCGGGTCATGGCCACACGAGCGGCCTCAATCTGACGTGATGTAACCCAGCCAGGCTCAAGAGCTTGTATCCCAAAATCACCGTGAGTGACCTCGGTGCGACCCTTGGACACACCTTTGGTGCGTCCCCGATGGTGTTTGCGATGGCGGACTTTTCGCGGCATCAACATGACTGTTCTCTTTGCTCTCTTTAGCTCTTGTGTCTCAGTTCAGCGTTAGTCGTCGCCGAGACGGAAATGGGGAGTTTCACGGGGCTCGCGGGTGGAAGCCTCAATGGCATCCTCTTCGTCCAGCAACTTCTCAAACTCGGGATCAGCCTCACTGACAAGCGGTGCCGTCTCTTCATCCAGGTTTTCATCAGAGCCATCCCGGCGCCTCCCCGCAGCAGATGAGACGATCTTGCGGGGTTTGGAACCGGGGCCTGACGTTTCTCCGGCAGCCATGGCGGCCTCTTTCGAGGCTTTATCTTCGGAGAGGGTCTTGTAGGGCAGAATGTCGCCCTTGTAGAGCCAAACTTTCACACCGATCCGGCCGTAAGTGGTGCGGGCCTCGCGGAAGCCGTAGTCAACATCGGCGCGCAGCGTGTGAAGTGGCACTCTCCCCTCGCGATACCACTCGGTACGAGCCATTTCTGAGCCTCCCAGGCGACCCGAGCACTGCACCCTGATCCCCAACGCACCAGCTCTTTGGGCGTTCTGCACTGCTCGCTTCATGGCCCGTCGGAAGGCGACCCGGCCTGCGAGCTGGTCAGCTACACCTTGAGCTATCAGCGCAGCGTCAAGTTCGGGTTGCTTGATTTCTTGGATGTTGAGCTGCACGCGAGGGTTACCGCTGATATCAGTCAGCCCGGCGCGCAACCTATCGGCTTCGGCACCCCGGCGGCCGATCACAATGCCTGGACGCGCCGTATGCACATCAACCCGCAAACGGTCACGGGTGCGCTCCACCTCAACACGGCTTATTGCAGCGTGGGGCAACTCGGTCATCAAAAAATCGCGGATCTTCCAATCTTCGATGACGTTGTTCGCGTAGTCCTTGCGGTCAGCAAACCAGCGGCTCTTCCATTCGGTGGTGACACCCAAACGGAACCCGTAGGGGTTGACTTTCTGACCCATCAGACGCTCCCGTCAGCTTTCTTGGACTCTTCACCCGGCTCGGCGCTGGGTTCTTCGCTCGCACTCTCGTCGGCATCTGCGGTGTCGAACTCCTCAGACTCGACAGTTTCAGCAACAGACTCAACAGCAGGCTCTGCAACACTGTCATCAGCAACAGACTCAACAGCAGGCTCTGCAACACTGTCATCAGCAACAGACTCAACAGCAGGCTGCTCACCAGTCTGTGCTGAGTCTTCATCGGACTGCTGTGCTTGTTGGGCTTGAGCTGCGGCACGCGACTGCGCTACTCGACGCTGGCGCGCCTCGGCGCTGCTGGTGCTGCGCTGAGACTGCACAGCTCTCAGCCGCTCAAGAGTTTCGGGATCGTAAAGGCTCACGATTACTGTGATGTGGCAGGTTCGCTTGCGGATCCGCGTGGCCCGTCCCCGAGCTCTCGGCCGCCAACGCTTTAGTGTCGGGCCTTCATCGGCATAGCACGCCGACACATACAGATCATCAATGTCAAGGCCGTCGTTGTGCTCGGCGTTGGACAGCGCTGACTGCAACACCTTGTGAATCGGTTGAGCCACATCGCGCTCAGAGAAGGCCAAGATTTCCTGAGCATTCGCACAGCTTTGACCCCGTATCTGATCAAGAACTGCGCGGGCCTTGTATGCCGAGCATCGCACGTAAGAAGCCCGTGCCCGTGTGCCAGGACGTTCGTTGGTCTTTATGCCGACCATCAGCGACGTGCTCCCCGCTCTTGACCCGCATGAAAGCGGAAGGTGCGTGTAGGTGCAAACTCGCCAAGCTTGTGGCCCACCATCGATTCGGTGATATAGACCGGCACATGCTTGCGACCGTCATGCACAGCCAGAGTGTGACCCACCATGTCGGGAATGATGGTGGAGCGGCGTGACCATGTCTTGACTACACGCTTCTCGTTGAGTTCGTTGAGTTCGTCGACCTTGCGCAACAGATGGTCGTCCACGAAGGGACCCTTCTTGAGGCTGCGGGGCATGCTTTTACCTCCGTGTGCCGCGCCGGCGCCGGCGACGAACGATCAGCTTGTCGGATTCTTTGCGGCGGGCTCGGGTTCGACCCTCGGGCTTGCCCCAAGGCGAAACTGGATGTCGTCCTCCAGAGGACTTGCCCTCGCCACCTCCCAGTGGGTGGTCTACCGGATTCATGGCCACACCACGCGTCTGGGGGCGGACACCCTTCCAGCGGTTGCGCCCAGCTTTGCCGATCTTGGTGAGTTCATGCTCGGAGTTGCCGACTTCGCCGACAGTAGCCCGGCAATCAATCGGTACCCGGCGCATTTCACTGCTCGGCAGGCGCAGAGTGGCGAACTTGCCTTCCTTGGCGACGAGTTGCACACTGGCCCCAGCACTACGACCCAAACTGCCCCCAGCACCAGGCTTCAACTCGACGCTATGCACGACCGTGCCCACCGGCACATGTCGCAGAGCCATGGCGTTGCCTGGGCGGACCTCTGCCTGGGGTCCCGACATGAGTCGATCACCAACCTCCAAGCCTTTCGGGGCCAAGATGTAACGCTTCTCGCCGTCGTGATAGTGCAATAGAGCGATGCGGCAAGTGCGGTTGGGGTCGTACTCAATAGTGGCGACCGTGGCCATGACATTGTCTTTGTTGCGGATGAAGTCGATCTTGCGGTAGCGCTGCTTGTGACCGCCGCCACGGTGGCGTGAAGTCATGCGTCCGTGGTTGTTGCGCCCGCCGGTGCTGGACTGCTTCACAAGCAGGCTGCGTTCGGGGTAGGAACGGGTGACCTCCGAGAAGTCTGAAGCAGTCTGGAAGCGGCGTCCAGGGCTGGAAGGCTTGCGTTTGCGAATCGCCATTATTGAGCCTCAAAAAGGTCAATCGTGTCACCGGCAGCCAGAGTGACCAAGGCACGTTTGGTGTCGGGACGCTTGCCCCAAGTGTTGTTGCGACGGTTGTGGCGACGCTTGCCTTTGCGACGCAAGGTGTTGACCTTTATTACTTCCACATCAAAAAGCGTTTCGACCGCGGCGCGTATCTCTGGCTTGGTGGCCTGAGGTGCTACCACGAAGGTGTAGACATTGTCACCGAGCAGCGCGTAGCTTTTCTCAGACACCACGGGACGCAGGATCACATCACGATGATCATGCATCGCCTAGATCCTGTTCATCTGCTACCTCTGCAGCAACTTCTTCTTCGACTGCTGTATCTGTGGCATCGGACGTATCTGCGGTATCGGGAGTGTCAGCATCGGGCGGCTCTGAGTCGGCAGCCTCAGAAACTCCCGTGGGCAAAGTCTCAGAGGTGAACACCACCATGTCGCTTCTAACAACGTCATAGGTGTTCAACTCGCGATAATTCAGGCAATGCACCACAGCAAGATTGCGGAAGCTTTTGTAGGCGTTAGAGTCGCCCTCGCCGAGCACTACCAGCACCTTTCCTTCAGCGCCTATGGCATCAAGGGCTTTGACAGCAGCGCTGGTGCTGGGCTCATCGAAACGCCAGCGGTCTACCACTATCAAGCGCTCGGAGCGGGCCCGGTCGGAGAGCGCAGAGGCGAGGGCGAGGCGTTTCATCTTCTTGGGGGTGCGCTGGATGTAGTTGCGAGGCTTTGGTCCATGTGCTGCTCCGCCACCACGCCATTGCGGTGAGCGGATGGAGCCGTGACGGGCTCTGCCGGTGCCTTTCTGGCGCCACGGCTTTGAGCCGCCACCTGCTACCTCGGCGCGACTTTTGGTGCTGTGTGTGCCAGCCCGACGCGCTGCCAGTTGTGCAGTCACGACCTGATGCATCACACCAATGTTGGGTTCCACACCGAAAATCGCGTCGTCAAGATCAACCTCACCGACCTTTTTGCCCGCAGTAGACACCACCTTCAGCGAAACCATTGCTCAGCGCGCCTTCACTGCGTTGCGCACCACTACAGTGGCACCTTTAGGGCCTGGCACAGCACCCTTCACCAGCAGCATCTCGGCTTGGGCATCTGCGGAGACCACTTCCAAGTTGAGCGTAGTTACTCGACCACCGCCTGCTCGTCCCGGCAGTTTCTTACCTTTAAACACTCTTGAAGGGGTCGCGCACTGGCCGACCGCTCCAGGCTTGCGATGCACTTTGTGAGCACCGTGCCCAGCGGGCTGACCTTTGAAACCGTGACGTTTCATTACGCCACTGAAACCTTTGCCTTTCGACACCGCTGTCACATCAATTTTCTCGCCAGAGTCGAGTACGTCCACACCAATTTCTTGACCGACGGCATAGTCGCTGACATCCTCAAGTCGCAGTTCCAGCAGAGCTTTGCCGGGGGTTACGCCAGCGCGCTGAAAATGGCCAGCTTCGGGCTGAGGCAGCCGGGTGGGGTCAACCATCCCGTAAGTAACTTGTATGGCGCTGTAGCCGTCGTTTTCGTTGGTCTTTATTTGCACGACACGACAAGGCAGAACACGCAGCACAGTAACCCCTACGACCTGGTTATTTTCGTCCCACACCTGAGTCATACCGACCTTGGTGCCGACGATCGCCTTTGTGGCCATGGGTGGTCCTTGCTTCACGCGAACGCTCCGCTCGGGCTGACCCGGCGGAGCGGTAACTGGGTTGTGCCACACGGTTCCCTCCGATGCGAGGGCCTGTGCGGACATCGATTCGTGATCGCCTCAGAGGTCCCTGAAGAATTCCGAGGCGAAGCGGGATTATAACGCCTGCCGCTTCTGCCACCAACCCGCACCAATGCAGCACTCAAGCTTCTCAGTGCCTTGCGGAAAGCCTACGCAACGCGTGGCTGGACTGCTAGCGTAAATTCGCTTCAACCTCGCCCTCGAAAGTTCTACATGAGCAAGATCATCCCAGTGCCCGTCAGGCCAGCAGAAAAAGTCAGCGACATCGCCCAAGACCGCTGGCACCGACGAGACCGAGCAGAACAGCCGGTGATGGGGACCAGCGAAGCGACAGGCGGCACCAGTGCCTGACGTGCCGCCGGTGCTGACGCCTTCGGGCACCGTGCTGCTCGAAGCCGCGGTCATGCTCGTCGTTTTTTTGGGCGCTCTTTTCGTGGGTTCGATGCTGGTGCCGGGACGCCGCATCACAGGGCCTGACCTCGGCAACGGAGAAACGATCACCTACAAGCTCAACGGCCTCGCGCTGTTGCTTCTGATCAGCGGTGCGCTCGGCATCGCCCAAGCACTCAACGTTTTCTCGATGTCTTCGCTGTACGAGCACTTTTTTGCACTGTTGATAGTCGCCAATATTTTCGCCGTGTCGTTCTCTGTGTGGTTGTGTCGACGGGGGGCGCGCAAGTGCGCCGAGAAGCCAGGATTTTTGCAGTCCTGTTTCGTGACCTCGGAACGCAATCCCTCCCTGGCGGGCGTGGACCTTAAGGTGTTCAGCTACCGCCCGTCGCTCATCGGACTGGCACTGCTGAACACCTCGTTCGCGGTGACGCAATACGAAACCTACGACAAGTTGACCTTGGCGATGGTTCTCTACCAGATCTTTACTTGGATCTATTTGATCAACTACTTCCAGTTTGAAGATGGCATAGTCCACACTTGGGATGTCATCGAAGAGCGCTTCGGATGGATGCTGGTTTGGGGCGATTACGTGCTGGTGCCGTTCTTCTACTGCATCGCTGGCTGGTGGCTGGTCGATGCCGACGCTGCAGAACTCAACCCCTTCGCCGCCGCTGCCATCGTGCTGCTTTACGTTTTCGGTTTCTGGATGTTTCGCGGTGCCAACTACCAGAAGCACCGCTTCAAGCGCGATCCTTCCGTCACCATTTGGGGACGACCAGTCGAAACGCTCGACGGGCGACTGCTCGTATCGGGGTTCTGGGGAATTGGCCGACATCTCAACTACACAGGCGAAATCTGCGTCTACATCGCCTTCACGCTCACCGCTGGCTTCACGTCGTTCGTGCCGTTCTTGCTGCCAGCCTGGCTCGCAGGTCTGCTCTGGAACCGTTCCCGCCGCGACGAGCGGCGCTGCAGCGCCAAATACGGCGAACTGTGGGTGCGCTATAAGCAACGCGTGCCCTATTCGATGCTGCCTTTCGTCTACTGAAGTCCATGACGCAACAACTCCATGAAGCGGCGACGGTGAGACGAACGAACGCATGACAAGACGAACCGACGTATGACTAGACGAACGGATAAATGAGGGGTCAAATAGATGACAGAAGCAACAGTGGCAAACCATAACGGCAGCTCAGCCGCCTCGATCCCCGAACTGTCTGGGGGCAGGCCGCTGATCGGACATCTGCGGGAATTCTTGAAAGACCCGGTGGGAATGCTCGACCGCTGCTGGCGCGACCACGGCGACCTAGTGCGTTTCCGGCTGGGGACCCGCAAGTTCGTGCTATTCACCGGGCCGGAAGCCCACGACTGCTATTTCAGGGCGCCTGAGGAGCAGCTTGATGCCAGGGCCGGGTATCAGTTCACGGTTCCCATCTTCGGACGCGGCGTGGCCTACGACGTGGAACCCGAGATCATGGCGGAGCAGCTGGGGTTCCTCTATCCGGCTCTGCGTGATGCCTCCATGCGCAGATACGCCCGCATCATGTACGAAGAGACAAGCGCGTTCGCCGACACGCTCGGTGAGGATGGGACCATTGATCTGCCGCTCCACATGAACGAGCTCACCGTGAAAATAGCTAGCCGCTGCCTGCTCGGGCAGGAAGTGCGGGATCAAGTGGATTCGGGATTCGCCGAGGCCTACCACGACTTGGAGGGGGGCATCAACCTCCTCGGCTTCTTCGCTCCCAAGCTGCCTATCCCGGCGCACGTCCGGCGCGACAGAGCGCGCCGCAAGATATCGAAGATCCTGTTGGAGGTCATGAGCGAAAGGCGGCGCTGTGGCACGGCCACTGACGATTTCATGCAGACGCTCATGGAGGCGCGCTACAACGACGGTCGAACCTTGGACGATGAAGAGGCAACCGGGATACTGGTGACAACCCTTTTCGCGGGCCAGCACACCAGCGCCGTGCTGGCGACCTGGATCGGCGTTGAGATGTTCCGCGACCACGACTGCGTGACACGAGTTCGCAACGAAATGCAGGAGGTCTACTCCGAAGATGGTGCCTTGAGCCTCGCGGGACTCAACAAGCAGTCCGCTCTGGGGCGCGTAGTGCGCGAATGCGAGAGGCTGCACCCGCCGCTGATAATACTGATCCGCAAAGTGATCGAGCCTTTGCAGTATGCGGGCCACACCGTGCCGTCGGGCACTATGGCGGCTGTGTGTTCGGCGTCTTCGCATCGTTTGCCCCACCTGTTCTCTGACCCGCATCGCTTCGACCCTGAGCGGTTCGCTGACCCGCGCAACGAGGGCGATCAGCACAAATACGCTCTGATCGGGTTTGGTGGGGGCAAACACCGGTGCATGGGCGAGAAATTCGCCTTGCTGCAACTCAAGGCGATCTGGACGGTGTTGCTTGACCGCTTCGATTTTGAGCTCGACACGGAGTTCCCGGCCCCCAACTACGGCAGTTGGGTGACTGGCCCCAAGCTACCGTGCCGGGTTCGTTATCGCCGCCGCTCACAAGCAAACACGATCAGCTAAGAGGCCGAACGAACCGCAACAACACTGTCAGCGGAGATGTACTGTCAGCGGAGATGTAATGTCTAGCCAGTGCGCGACACACACGATCCAGGCGAGTCTGTCAGATCGGCAGGCGAAGCAGGCGCAGCCTCTACTGTGCCGTCAGCCGAGGCTGCATCCCCCGAAGAGACTGCTTCATCGCTAACTGCTGACGCATCGCTAGCTACTGAGAAAATGCCGGGCTGGGTCAAGCGGGCCATCGTCTGGTTCTGGCTCGGAGGGCTGATCGCCTTCTACTTCGTTGATGTGGTAAGTTCGCTGCGGAGCTTGCTCACCGTGCTCGTGGTGTCGCTGTTTGCGGCTTTCGCGTTCGAGCCTGCGGTCAACTGGATGGCCGGGCGCGGTATTCGTCGAGGCTTGGCAACAGCCGGAGTGTTCGTGCTTGTGGCTCTGCTAGCGGCAGGTTTCTCAGCCGTGATCGGAACAGCCCTCGCTACAGAGGTTGATGTCTTGATCGACAACGCCCCCGGCTATATCGATGACATTGAGGAATGGGTTAACGACACTTTCAACTCGGATTTTGACTTCGACAGCCTTCGTGATGAGTTCCTTGATGAGGGTGGCGTAGAGAATCTCGCTAGCCGCTTCGCCGACGATGTAGTCAACGTGGGTGCCACAGTGGTGAGTTTGCTCTTCCAGCTCTTCACGGTCGCTTTGTTCACCTTTTATCTGCTGGCCGAGGGCCCCAAGCTGCGCCGCATGATCGGGTCACGTCTAAGCGCTCGCCGCGCCGCCATAGTTACTGAGATCTGGGATTTGTCGATGAACAAGACCGGCGGCTACATGTATTCACGCACGATCTTGGCGGTCATCTCGGCTTTTGTGCATTGGGCGGCTTTCGCGCTGTTGGGGGTGCCTTCGCCGGTGGCTTTGGCCATGTGGGTGGGTGTCGTGTCGCAGTTCATTCCCGCGATTGGCGCTTACGTCGCTGGGGTTTTGCCGGTGCTGGTTGCGCTATTGCATGAGCCAAGAACTGGACTGTGGACGCTGGTAGTGATCGTTGCTTACCAGCAACTCGAGAACTACATCTTCTCGCCTCGGATCACGGCGCGCACCATGGAGATACATGTTGCTCTGGCTTTCGGCTCGGTGATAGCAGGCACCGCGCTGATGGGGATTGTCGGTGCCTTCCTGGCGTTGCCGGTGGCGGCCGTAGCTCAAGCCTTCATCTCCAGCTGGTTGGATCAGCGCACCGGCCCTGTCGGGCTTGCCGATAACCAATCAGCTGATGACCCATCATCTGAAGCGACACCGCCCGAGCAGACCAGTCCAACTGAGTCAAACTGAGTTAAACCGAGTCAGACAGGCTGCAAACGCAGTATTCACAGATCCCATAGGCAAGACATTGGCAGAGCTGCAATGCGATCTTTAAGCCTGTGCGGTTGCTGGCCTGTGTAAAGCACAATGCCGATTTCGAAGCGGTCGCCGATTTGGTCACGCAGCCAGGCCAGCGACTTAGCATCAGTAGGCCTTACCGTAGCCGAGGCCTTTACCTCAACTGCGATCAGGCGCCCATCGGGGTGCTCTATCAGTAGATCAATCTCACGCCCAAGCGAGTCTCGGTAGTGACAAAAACGCAACTCTGGGGCCACCGCTTGCGCCTGCCTATGCAGTTCAGAGAACACAAACGATTCGTGCAACTGTCCTCGCTCATGCGTTTCTGGATCGCTGAGCGTCTCGGCTGCCACACCGAGCATCGCTGCGGCCAGACCCGAATCCGTGACGTGAACTTTCGGCCTGCGTTTAGCGCGTGTTGGAGCGGACGAAGCCCAACCATCCAAACGACACACAAGATGAGTCATCTCTAGA
The DNA here is from genome assembly GCA_028283245.1 of Candidatus Aldehydirespirator catecholifindens. Lineage (GTDB taxonomy): Bacteria > Actinomycetota > Acidimicrobiia > Acidimicrobiales > Aldehydirespiratoraceae > Aldehydirespirator > Aldehydirespirator catecholifindens. Next base: position 51,019 of record JAPYNU010000073.1, read on the forward strand.
TACGAGAGATAGTCGGCGGTCGTTTCAATGCTGCCAAACCCCATGTCGCGGTGAAGGTCCTGCATGACGAGTTCTCCCGCGGTGCGAGCCGACACTGCACGCAACAGTCGAGGCAGTTCGCTCGAACGCCGTGCTCCGGTCAACTCAACAATGTCACGAGTCACCAACGCGTGGACATACGACTGGAACCAGAGTTGCCGGTCGGTGTCCGACAGGCTAAGCACCTCTGGATAGCCACCCCGGCACACTCGCTCGGCATACTGAAAACGGTCAAGGGGAGCATACGAAGCCCCTAGGAGTTGCTCAAGACATCCCCCAGTGTCGCTAAGTAACTGCGCCAGCAACCCGTCGGATTGACCACATATCTCTACCTCCGACAACGGTGCCAACTCAAAGAACACGGCTCGACCAGCAAGAGACTCTGACAGTACCGGAACATGAAGGAAGCCAGCCGAGCCGGTCAGCAAGAACTGGCCGGGTGACGGATCAGCATCAACGGCCAACTTGATTGCCCTTACTAGATCGTCGCCACCGCGCTGCACCTCGTCGATGACGGTCGGGCGGTTGCGTCCGCTTATGAAACCCAGCGGATCTTCGCGGGCGAGCTCCACCAGAACTGCCTCGTCAAGGCTCAAAAATGACTGACCAAGAGTCACAGGCTTTCCAGCAAGAGTCAAAGGCTTTCCAGCAAGAGTCAACGGCTTTCCAGCAAGAGTCAACGGCTTTCCGCTAGCGGCAATCTGGCGCGCCAACGTCGACTTGCCCGACTGACGGGGGCCCGAAAGCACCACAATCCGAAACGTCTCAAGCGCTCTTCGCAGAACCGGCTCAATCTGGCGCGGAACAATCTTCTGTATCGTCTCTGGTGGCACAAATCAATGCTACCAGTAGTTTTATCAACTGGCTACCAGTAGTTTTATCAACTGGCTAGTTATAATTTTGTACATTACTGATCGGTTGAACAGGCGGGCTGAATGCTTGCATGTCGACCCCACCGAGCCAGCACGATGCTTGAACTACATATTCACCAACGTGCCTGCCGGGATTTATATGAACCACGACAGCATGTGGCGGAGGGGTATTAGGTCTGCTGGACTTTCAGTTCAATGTCGACACCCGCAGGCACTTCAAGGCGCTGCAGGGTGTCGACAGTCTTTTTGTTGGGTTCCAAGATGTCCAGCAGACGCTTGTGAATGTGCATCTCAAAGTGCTCGCGAGAATCTTTATCTTTGAAGGGTGAGCGCACCACCGTGAAACGATGCTTCTCGGTGGGCAGCGGCACAGGGCCTCGAAACTCGGCCTGGGTGCGCTTCACGGTCTCAACGATTTTCTTGGTGGACTGATCAAGGATCTCATGGTCGTAGGCCTTGAGCCTGATCCGAACCCTCTGCTTCGCTGCCGCCACAAGAACCTCTTCGCTGTCTCGGTGCCCGAATGATCAGGATCTACTTGATGATCTTGATGACCGAGCCCGCACCGACAGTGCGGCCTCCTTCACGGATGGCGAAGCGCAGCCCCTCATCCATGGCAATCGGGTTGATCAGATCAACATGCATGACAGTGTTGTCGCCAGGCATGCACATCTCGGTGCCTTCAGGCAGGTTGATGGTGCCGGTCACATCAGTCGTCCGGAAATAGAACTGTGGCCGATAATTCGAGAAGAACGGCTTGTGGCGACCACCCTCCTCTTTGCTCAGCACATACACCTGCGCTTCAAACTCGGTGTGAGGAGTGATGCTCTTGGGTGCAGCCAGAACCTGCCCGCGCTGAACTTCGTCTTTGTCAACACCACGCAACAACGCGCCGATGTTGTCGCCCGCTTCGCCACGGTCAAGGATCTTGCGGAACATCTCCACGCCGGTGCAAGTGGTCTCTTGAGTGTTGCGAAGGCCGACAATCTCTACTTTGTTGCCGGTCTCAACCACGCCCTGCTCAACACGTCCAGTGACGACAGTGCCTCGCCCAGTAATTGAGAACACGTCCTCAATGGGCATCAGGAACGGCTTGTCGATATCACGCTCAGGGGTGGGCACATAGTCATCCACCGCAGCCATCAGTTCCATCACCTTTCCGGCTGCGGATTCGTCGCCTTCCAGCGCTTTCAGAGCCGACACTCCAATGACCGGTGTGTCATCGCCAGGGAAGTCGTATTCGTCAAGAAGTTCACGCACTTCAAGCTCGACCAGTTCGAGGATCTCCTCGTCGTCAACCATGTCCACCTTGTTGAGGGCCACAACAATGCGGGGAACCCCCACTTGGCGTGCCAACAGCACATGCTCACGAGTCTGAGGCATGGGACCATCCGCAGCCGACACCACCAAAATGGCACCGTCCACTTGGGCGGCACCAGTGATCATGTTCTTGATGTAGTCGGCGTGACCCGGCATATCGACATGCGCGTAGTGACGGTTGTCGGTCTCGTATTCGACATGGGCGACATTGATGGTGATGCCGCGCTCACGCTCTTCGGGGGCGTTGTCGATCTTGTCGAACTCGGTGAATGCGGTGCCTTCCACGCGGTCTGACAGCACCTTGGTGATGGCAGCCGTAAGTGTGGTTTTGCCGTGGTCAATGTGACCCATAGTCCCCACGTTTACGTGAGGCTTGTTCCGCTCGAACTGCTCCTTGGCCATGGATTTTCCCTCTTGTGGTCTTCGTTGGTTTAAGGACTTCGGATCACTCGCCGCGTACGCGTGCGACGATCTCCTTTTGCACGTTCGCAGGGGTGGGCTGGTACGAATCGAACTGCATCGTGTACGTGGCCCGCCCTTGCGTGCGTGATCGCAGGTCGGTACTGTATCCGAACATCTCCGCAAGCGGCACCTGCGCGCTCACCACTTGATTATTGCCGCGTCGTTCGGTGCCACGCATCTGACCGCGGCGAGCGTTGAGATCACCAACGACATCACCGAGGTAGTCGTCAGGGGTAACGATCTCCACCGCCATCACTGGCTCCAGCAAGATCGGCTTGGCTTTGGGTGCCACTTCACGGAACCAGGCACTTCCGGCGATCTTGAAGGCCATCTCTGAAGAGTCCACGTCGTGAGTGCGTCCGTCGGTGAGAGTGACCTTGACATCAACGGTAGGGAAGCCTGCCAGCACACCGTTGCTCATGGCATCGCGGATGCCTTCATCCACCGGCTTGATGAACTCACGCGGGATAGCTCCAGCGCGAATCGTGCTCTCAAAAACATACTGTCCGCCGGGGTTGGGTTCGATCGTGGCTGTGACCACAGCGAACTGCCCCGAACCGCCGGTCTGCTTCTTATGCACGAAAGTGTGACCGGCGACGGTATTGGCGAGAGTCTCTCGGTATGCCACCTGAGGCTTGCCGACATTGGCTTGCACGTTGAACTCACGCAACATGCGGTCCACGAGCACCTCTAGATGCAACTCGCCCATACCGGCGATGATGGTCTGGGCGGTGTCGGCATCGGTGCGCACCCTGAACGTTGGGTCTTCCTCTGACAGCGCTGTGAGCGCCTTAGACATCTTGTCTTGGTCGGCTTTTGAGCGCGGCTCAACAGCCACATCAATCACTGGTTCGGGAAAATGCAAGTCTTCCAAAGCCACCTGATGCGCGGGATCACAAAGCGTGTCGCCGGTGCGACAGTCTTTGAGCCCTATTGCGGCAGCAATGTCGCCTGAGGCCACTGAAGTCAGATCAACACGGTCGTTAGCGTGCATCTCTAGGATGCGTCCGATGCGTTCGGTGCGGCCGGTGCGAGTGTTCAGAACTTGTGCACCTTTTTCCAAAGTGCCGCTGTAGACACGGAAGTAGGTGAGCTTGCCGACATGAGGGTCGGTAGCGATTTTGAAAGCCAGCGCAGTTAGGGGCTCAGAGTCGTCGGCTGAGCGAGAAACTGCGACACCGCTGCGAGGTTCGCTGCCGGTCACATCGGGCACGTCACTGGGCGACGGCAGATAGTCAATGATTGCGTCAAGCAGCGCCTGCACTCCCTTGTTCTTAAACGACGAACCGTTGAGCACAGGCACCAAGCCGCCCGTGAGAGTTCCGGCACGCACAGCTTCAGCAACCTCCGCTGAGCTGATCTCTTCGTCCTCAAGAAACTTCTCAAGCAGGCTCTCGTCATAGTCGGACAAGGTCTCAAGAAGGTCATGACGGTAGAGCTCGGCCTCTTCGAGCATGTCGTCAGGGACATCAGTCTCGGTCCAGGTAACCCCAAGGTCTTCACCTGACCAGATACGCGCACGCATTCTTACCAAGTCGATAATGCCCCGGTAGTCGGATTCGACACCGATCGGAAGCTGCAGCACTGCGATCTTGGTGGTCAGCCGTTCACGGATCGAGTCCAGCACGAAATGGAAGTCGGCACCGGTGCGGTCCATCTTGTTGACGAAACACAGCCGCGGAACGCGGTAACGATCGGCTTGACGCCACACCGTCTCACTCTGGGGTTCCACGCCAGCAACGCCATCGAACACGGCGACCGCACCATCGAGCACACGCAGCGAACGCTCAACTTCCACCGTGAAGTCAACATGGCCAGGAGTGTCAATGATGTTGATGCGATGATCACGCCAAATGCAGTGCGTGGCAGCCGAAGTGATGGTGATGCCGCGCTCTTGCTCTTGGGCCATCCAGTCCATAGTGGCTGCACCGTCATGGACCTCACCGATCTTGTAGTTGCGGCCCGTGTAATACAGGATCCGCTCGGTGGTGGTGGTTTTACCTGCATCAATGTGAGCCATGATGCCGATGTTGCGGGTTTTGGACAGGGGATATCGTTCGTTCGCGGGCATTGCGGTTCTTCCTGGGATTTTGGTAGGGGCGTTGCGGTTGGGATCCGGCTCACGCATCCCGCTCGCTTAGCCTGCGAGCCGCGTGAGGCGAGGCGGCGGATTCTGAAAGTCGGAGAGGGTTGGTCAGTCGGGCGGTGTCACGAAGAGCGGCATCGTCATGGCAGCCGAACTAGCCACCAACAAACCGCAACCGGGCAGCAATGCCCGGCCACAGATTATTCTACGCTACCGGCTCGCCAACTATGTGCAATACCCCTTAAGCAGATAAGCGGTCTAGTTGTTGGGGCTCGACATGACTAACGCTGAGATGCTGTGTCCGACGCATCAGATTGGCGACAAGCGCGGGCCAGGGCAGGAATGGTCGGATCTGACGATGCTCAATCCAGTCAGCCTCTATTACAGAGGTAAGTTCCTTGTGTAGGTGAAGGCCTTGCTTGAGTTCATCGACTACCGATTTAGGAACGACAGCCGTGTGGCCTGCTAAGATTGTCTTGAGTGCGTCCAAGCGCTGGGCACGGGCAAAGTGGCTGAGCGGGCCTGTATCGAATACAAAAACTGGCATCTTGAGCAGTCACAACACAAAAGACCAAGCAGCTTCGATAGGGAGAGTGGGGAGTTCGGGTAGGTCGTCCTCACTCCAAGTACCCAACAGGAGATCTAGCGCTCGAGCTGCAGTGATCTCCTCACCGGTGTAGGCAGCGAGAACCGCCTTGATGTAGCGATTCGGCAACTCTGGCGGAACAAGATCAGTAGGAACGACTAGTGCGTGCTCCACGATGTCGGCACGGCGAGTGCGGGTTACGCGCACCTCATTGGCCTCTGCAGAAGACATAAGACCCAAATCGGTCAGCCGCTGTGCAAGCGTAGACATGTCCACCCGGAAGTGGCTCGCAGTCAAGACAGCCTTCGTGCGGACAGGCTCGTCGCGCCGCCAACAGGACTGCAAAGCCGCCGCAGGTAGTAGAAGTGCCCGAGCGAAACGGTCGATCAGAGACTCATTGCGGGTGGCATCGAAATCGGCCACGTTCCAGTCGGTTGCGTATTCGTCAGCGAATACGTAGTGACCGAGTTCATGCGCGAGAGTCAGGCGGCGTCGACCTAAGGCACGGCTGCCGTTGACCACAGCTACCCCACCGCTGTCGAGCAGTACTGTGGCACCGTCTGCACCATGCTCGCCCAACTCAAGAGAGAAGACCAGCAGACCGATGTCAGCGGCTCGTTCGGTCAAGCGCAGAGCTGGCTCGGACCCTTCATAGCCGAGCAGCGTCCGTGCCTGCTTTGCAGCTTCTTCGGCCTCCTCAGAGGTATCGGGAACATGCAGTTCGGGAGTGGCAGGGAGATCAAAACCCGTGTCGATGCTCTGAAGGAACATGGTCTCGCGGGCGACACGCTCCGTCATCCGGTCGATTTGAGGGCTAGGCTCACCAGGTGCGGCGGCGCTGCGGCGCGACACCACCGCATGCGGAGCATCATCGAAGAGCCACTCGATGCGCATCTCTAGGACATCCGCCAATCGGGCAAGTTCCATAGCCTCAACCCGCCGTGCGCCCGTCTCAATCTTGGCCAGCGCACTGCGATGCAGTCCCGACCGCGCTGCACACTCTTGCTGTGTGAGGCCCGCATCACGCCGAGCGGATGCGATCCTATTCCCCAACTTGCGGGCACTAACCGTCATGTGTTCGATTATAGAACAATCCCACGGCGGGCGTTCAAGCTTCGCTCTCAGGTCCGAATGGGTGATGGTGGGACAGTGAATGAAGTATGTCCCTGGGACGTGTGTTACCAGCGATAGTGAGCGAAGGCCTTGTTGGAATCAGCCATCTTCTGCAGGTCTTCTCGGCGCTTCACTGAAGCACCGAGGCCGTTGCCAGCGTCAAGCAACTCGCTGGCAAGCCGCTCGGCCATAGTGCGTTCACGGCGGCCTCTGGCGTAAGTAACGATCCAGCGGCAGCGGATCGCCAGCGTGGTGGCTCTGCGGGGCTTCACCTCAACAGGCACCTGATAAGTGGCACCACCAACACGACGGCTACGCACCTCCAGTTGCGGACGCACATTCTCAACGGCTCGTTTGAGAGTAGATACCGGCTCGGCACCAGTCTTTGTCTCAACAATTTCCATGGCATCATAACGATGCGCTCAGCGCAGGTGCGCTTGCCACGCTGCAAGACTTTGTTGATCACTTGAGTGACCAGCAGCGATTGATAGATCGGATCGGATTGAAGTTCGCGGCGCGCTGCTGACGGCGAGATCGGTGTTGATGCACGCAATCAGATGCACGCAGGACACACGCAGAGACACAATTCAAACACCACTGACAGCGAGCCTGGTGTTGCAGGTGGGGGTTGGGTGGCTGACATCACGCTGGTCGCGCACGTTGGCGACGCCACCGGTGAACTAATCACTGAACTCTCAGACGGATCACGGCTACCTGCAGCGGTGCTCGAAGAACTGTCATGCAATGCGCGATGGACAGGATTGGTGTATGACCGTTGCGGAGACGCGATCTGGCGCAGCAGATCAAGACGCACAGTCACCAACAGCCAATGGCAAACACTTCTCACCGACTACGGAGGCTGCTTCCACTGCGGGACACCACCAGCCATATGTCAAGCCCATCACATCATCCCCTATTCACAAGGCGGAGAAACCAGCGTCAACAACAACCCGCACCAGAATCAGAACCGCCACCCCACCGCACGCGATCACCGCCCAGAACCGAGAAGAGCAGAGCAAACCGGACCAGAACCAAAGCCAGAAACCCAGCCCGGTCACACTGTGGTGAAGACTGCACTCAAGCCGGAGTGTCAATCAGGCCACTTCTGTAATCAACGGTGAAGACCAGTCACGCTCTAGTGAACACTGCCCTCCCCAATAAGCAGATAACTAGAAATGGGCTCGGCATAACCGACATTGGCATAACCGACATTGGCATAACCGACATTGGCATAACCGACATTTATGTGCTCGTCTCGCAAGCTGCTCCCCTCCCCCATCGTCAGGCGAACGGACCGTTGTGGTCCTGTAGGCCGGAAGGAACCCGCGACAGGACACAGCAGTCGGGCAACACAACCAGCGAAACGCAAACTCTCCACTGGCCATCAGCCCCACCCCACCCAACACTCAAACGCGAAGAGCCGGTTATCGGGATGCGCGATAACCCTCTAGGGCGTAGGGGTTTAGGAACTGGCGGCCCCAGAGGTACTGCCTGTCGGCTTGGCTAGCAGCAGCGAGAGCGCAGGCCTCATCCCAGTGGTCGTGGATCGCTTCGATCTGGTGGTCGATGATCTCTCGAGCGTGCCGGAGCGTCAAGTGATAGTGCCCGGCGTGTGCAACACAGCGAGACAACTGGCTTAGACGATCGCCGTCGGGTCCGAAGGCCATCGCTTGTGCAGCCTCACCGCCGGTGCGTGCCTGCGGACAGATGTCGTATGCGGGAGTCAGCGTCAGGTTCGTGCCATCCCAGAACGCCGAATGGTTACGAGCGTGGTCGTCGGTATTGCCGACCAAGACGTTGAACACGATCCTTGCGAACAGTTCTCGAAGCGTCGCATCGGCGGTGGTGAACCTTGAACGGATCTCGTGAGCCAAATCTGCATAGGTGGCGTAGCGGCCAGCGATGCCGAAGGCATCATGGCGTTCAAGAATCGTTAGAGCCGACACCATCATCCGCCGAGCACCTAGATCGGTCCGGTCAAACCGATCTACCAGCAGCGCGTCTTTGCCCAAGACACTCGCCATTTCCACCGCTGCAACATCAAGTCCAGCACGGCGAGCCAGATACATAGCAACGCACTCGGCCTTGACCACGGCATAGGGATCGCTAGATGAGGAGAATTTGGCGATCATGTGCCGGGTGCCGTCGGTTACGAGCGCCTTAGGTCTAGCACCGCCTACCGAGGTTCCGTGAAGCAGTACCCGATCCAGCGCAGGGGTGAGGGGTTCGCCGCTTTCAACACGTTCGACGGCTTCTACCAGCTGAGCCAGCGTTGCTGAATCGGCGTTGCGTGGCCGATAGACGCTGGCCGAAGACTGGAAGTCGAGCGCGCCGATGCGGTCAGACCCAGACTCAAGCAGGTATGCAAGAGTCGGTAATTCGAACCGGGCACTGCAGCGGCGATCAATGACTCGTCGTCCCCAGGCATCTGGAGCAGCATCGGCGATGCAGCCAGCTATCTCACCTGAGCGCGGCTGAAGCTCTCCTGATCTCAGCGGCAGTTCAGGCAAAAACAAAGCCACAGCATCTGTTCTTTGCAGGTAGCTCTGGGCGTAGGTAAAGGTCACTACCGTGCCGTGATCATCAAGCCTGCCAACCACAACCGGCTCAGCGGCACCTTCTGGCCAGACCCACACAAAGGCATAGTCTGGGTGAAGTGACACGGGGTCAGAAGTCATCGTCTACCTTGCTGGAGCGCACCGCCGCAGGCAGCACCGCCAAACGGGCTTGCACCACCTCACGCTCAGCGGAGCGCAAAAGCGGATCAGGATGAAACAACGTCACCCCGAGCAACGATGCCGCCTCGAATGCCGTGCCAAGCGCAACGCTCGGATCACCCCGCTCCACTTTGCGAATCGTGACCACCGAAACCCCGACCCTTTCAGCCAACTCAGCAAGCGTCCATCTGCGCTCACGTCGAGCCATCGCCACCCGGCTGCCGAGCAGCGCCGCTGCCTCAATCGTCTCGGGCCGAAAAGGCATTGAAAAACCCATATAGAAACTTTACTATGCTTAAAGCAACTTCAAAGATATATCGACTTGTAAATTGTACATTCACCTAAACAGTGGATGCACAGCAGCTCAGGTTGCGAGCGGCCTTTGCCTGATCATCTCGGCGGATCGTGACGTAGAGCATTGTCAAGCAGCGGCTCAGTTTGTTAGTCCTGAAGCGTGAACACAAACCAGATACGACCACGACAGCGCAAGCAGTCAACGGGCAGCTGCGGGCGTCAGTCTTCTAGCGACTTCGCGCCCAAGTAGCTGGCATCTAGCACGGCGCGGTCGGCCAGCATCTCGGACGCGTCGCCTTGCATCACCAGATCGCCGTGGTTGAGCACATAGCCGCGATCCGACACCTCCAACGCCAAGTCCACATGCTGTTCTACCAGCAGCACTCCAGCACCGGCGTCGTCGGCAATGCGACGCACCACAGGCATCAACTCTTCGTAAATCACTGGGGCGAGCCCCAAGCTCATCTCGTCAACCATCAGCAGTTTGGGCTCGGCAACAATAGCCCGTGCCAGAGCCAGCATCTGTTGTTCACCGCCGCTAAGCAAGCCAGCACGTCGACCGATCAACGGAACCAAAGCCGGAAAAAAGTCCATAGCCCGGTCAATGTTGACACGCCCTCGGGTTTTGGCGAGAAGCAGATTCTCACGCACCGTCAACTGGAACAGCAGCCCCCGGTTCTCGGGCACATGACTTACACCCCAGCGAGCTGCTCGGTGAGCCTGACGCAGTCGGGGCACCAGACGGTCCATGACCGTCACCGAGCCCGACATGATCTGCACCATGCCCGAAACCGTCATCAGCGTGGTGGTCTTGCCTGCGCCGTTCGGGCCGATCAGCGCCACCACCTCACCCGAGTCGACATGCAGATTCAAGTTGCGGACCACGGCCACGCCGTCGTAGCCAGCGTGAAGACATTCAATAGTGAGCAGCCGTTCACCGGTCATAGGCAATCACCGCACGGCAGCACACGCAGACCCCTCATCGTCGGGGTCGGCGCATCGGCTTGGCTGTTGAGATGGCTTAGCTCCACAGGCAACAGCGTCGGCATACAGATCATCATCCGGTTCCGCTGTGACCGAGATAGGCGGCGATCACGTCGGCGTTGTTGCGCATCACGTCGGGGGTGCCCGAGGCGGTGAGTTGCCCGAACACCAGCATGTGGATGAAGTCGCAGACGTTAAGCACCAGCCCCATATCGTGATCAACTACCAGCATGGTGTAACCCTGATCAACCAGGCAACGTAGTTGCGCGCCGAACCATTCGGTCTCGGCTTTGTCGAGGCCTGCTGCGGGCTCATCAAGCAGCAAGATATTGGATGATTCCGCCACCAAAGCGCGTCCCACACCCACCAGTTTGCGCTGGCCTTGAGACAGTTCACGGGGCTGACGCTCAGCAATATCGCCTAAGTTGAGCAACTCCAGCACCTCATCAACCCGCTCAGCACGCTGACGAGGCCGGAAATAATCAAGCAGCGCCGAGCCCACAGTCAGCCTCCGACTGGCGATATCAAGGTTGGAGCGCACCGTGACATCGTCAAAGAGTTCCAGCGTCTGCCATGTGCGGGTAAGGCCGTAATGAGACAGTCGATGGGGTGAACACCCAAAAACCTCCTCACCTTCAAGCAGCACCGAACCTTTCGAGTTGTTCGGCAAAAAACCAGTAACTGCGTCAATGAAAGTTGTCTTGCCTGCGCCGTTCGGGCCGATCAGCCCAGTGAGTCGTCCCCGCCGACATTCCAGCGACACATCGTCAACAGCCACTAGGCCTCCGAAACGAACCTTGAGCCCGACCGTGGCAAGCACCGCGTCAGACATCGCCAGCCGCCAAACACAAAGCAAGTCGCTGCGCTTGATGAGCACAAACCAAGACATACAGCACGTCAGGCATCGGCTTTCGTAGGGGCTCTGAGTCTCCAAAGTCTGTTCAACCTTGCGCCTAGCTGCTGAACCTGTTTGCGCTGGAATCCGTCGATGCCTTCATTGTTGTAAACCGCGGTCGCTATGAGAAAGAACCCGGCCACATAGGCGGTGTAGGGCCCTACATCAATAAACCATTCGTTGGTGACAACGATGCCTATGCCCTCTGAGAACAGCGTTCCTGCGGTGATAGCCCCGCCAACGGTGCTGATGCCACCAAGATAAGCGAAAGCCAGCAACGTCAAGGATGCGAAAATCCCGAAGGAGTCGCCTCCAAAAGTTCCGAGGTCAAAAGCAATCAGCGTGCCGCCGAGTGCAGCAAGGAAGCTTGATATAGCGAAAGCCGAAAGCTTGATGGCAGCCACATTCACTCCGGCCGCGGCTGCGGCCCGCTCGTTGGCTCGCACGGCCAACATCTGCTCACCGAGACGCGATCGACGCAAGCGCATGACCGAGATGCAACAAGCCGCAACCACAAAAAGCAGAAATACGCCGTAACCACCGGTGGGGACTTTGCCGTCACCAAGGAAGAATTTGCTGTTGGGACCGAACTCAACACCGAAGATGGCTGGTGTCCCTGCTGTTTTGATGCCACGGTCAAGACCAAACCATCCAGGACGAGCGAAGAAGATCTCCGCAATGGCAAGACCACTGGCCAGAGTGACTATCGCCAAGCTGGCACCTCGAGTACGCAGAGAGGGAATCGCTGCGATCAGCCCGAACCCAACCCCTGATGCCACCGCCAGCGGCACAGCTACCAGCAACGTCATCTCAGCCTGATTAACGAACGATGCCACTGCGAAGGCGCTAACCCCCGCCAAAGCCATCTGCATCAGCGAGATCTGACCTACATATCCCGTCACTACTACCAGCGACAACGCCAGAATTATCCCGATCATTGAGTTCTGCATCCCATTTCGGTATTGGAAAGGCGCGAACACTGTCAGCCAGAATGCTCCCGCTATCAAGACCCCGTAGGCGATGACACGTCCGCGAGTGATGCGAGGCGAATGTGCATCAGGCAGCCGCTCCACGGTGAGCGCGCCTCGTGACGGCAGCGACTCACCTCGGATCACCATGGCCAAAGCGATCACCACGAACGGCAACGCCCTGCGGATGCCAATGTCGGGGATCCAATCCCATTCAAGTTCTAGACGGAACAGTTGCTGGTCAACGATGCCAAGCATGAAACCCGCTACTGCTGCGATCACGAACGACGACATCCTCCCCAGCAGCGCCGCCCCGAGCGAGGAGATCAGCAGCACTGTGAAGAAGTTGGGGGTCACTCCAGTGATTGGAGATACCAGGATGCCCACCAGTCCGGCCAGCACGGAAGCCATGACCCAGTTGACTCCAGCAGCGAAGTCGGCGTTGAAGCCAAGCAACGTAGCAAAACGCTCGTTCTCGGCACCGGCGCGAGTGGCAATCCCGAAACGGCTGTAACGAAACAGCAGCCACAAACCGGCGGTAATGACTGCGACCGTTCCCAGAATCCAGAGGCGGTCTTGTCCCACCCGAGCACCGAAGATCTCAACCGGTTCGTTGGGGAAGATCGGCTCAGCGGCTTTGGCTCTAGCACCAAAGCGAAGCACCACCGCAGCCTGAAGAAACAACATGATGCCCAGCGAGGCGATCACCTTGGCTAGCACTGGGGCGTAACGCAGAGGACGAAATATCGCAAAATGAGCCACCAAACCGAGAGCAGCGGCGGTCGCCAAAGCGATCAGCAGAGCCGGAATCCTGGGCATCGAGTCGCCCATGTTGATGAAAGTCGGAAAGTCAAATATCTCAATGCCCGCAATACCTTCTATCGGGGCCAGCGGGTTAGGTAGCGGCGGCACCGGGTAACGGCCATCACTCACCAGCGAGACATACACGTAGGTCACATAGGTGGCGACGGCACCGTGACCAAAGTTGATGACACCCGAAGCCCGGAAAGCCACCACAAGTCCGATAGCCAAAGCCGCAATGATGGCACCCGAACCCAGCCCGAAGAGCACCGGGTCAAAAAACGTCTCGCGGTTCAGCAACGCTCCAGCGATCCACGCCAACGCCAACGCGGCGAGCCCGACAGCGCCAACCCGCTCAGCTAGAGACAGTCTGGCGATCACGGTTCCCCCTGTGAAACCGAGCCTAGCCGGAGACCTCTTCGAGGGCCAGCCAAGCTCGGCTGAGTTACGGCTCAGGTTCGGGTCAAGGTGTCGGGCAGGGTGCTGGGCAAAGGGTTGACACAACGGCGGCCTCGCTGCTCAACAAGTTCAGCCTTCAAGCAGGAAGTTGAGCTGTGAGAAGTCCAGGAAGGTAAACCCGTCGGGGCCGGTCAACTGCCCGTCCACAACGGTCGCCATGAGCGGCGAAGTGTTGCAAGCTCCGAGCCAGGGCTCAGGGCCGGGACAGTTCACCGACGGCATTCCGGGAATGCCATCACGGGAATAGGTGCTAAGTGCAGCTAGCACCGACTCGGCGGTGGCATCAGCAGCACCACCCTCAATGAGGATGTCCCTAGCGATGAACACCTGAGCGAGCGCCCAACCGCCGAGACCGGCAGTCTGAACGTCGCCAGTGCCGTAGGTGTCAAGGATCCGGTTGATCTCGGCGATCTCGGCACCACCGTCTACGGTTGGCGCAGAAGACACGATAGGGACACCCCATCCGTCGATAGCGCCGGACTGAACCACATCCTGACCGGCGCACAGATCGTTGGCGAACAGATGACCCTCATAACCTACGGTTTCCACTGCATTGGCTGCTGCGGTGCATTGGGCACCGTCGGCTAACACAAATAACCATCCGTCGTTGGATGTGTCGGCGGCTGCGACAGGCCCGGTCAAGTCGGGCTCAAAGCCCAACAAGATGGTCTCGTTGACGGCGATTCCGTTGCTCTCACCGATAGCAACAAGGGCAGGCTCAAACGGTGCAAGGGTCGGATCGTCGGCCAAGAACAGCGTCATGGTGGAAACGTCACGCTGGCCACTGGCAAACACGAAGAATACTTGAGCGAGGCCTGGCAAGCCCGGATCGAAGTTGTAGAGGTTGGGCGTGAGATAGTCAACGAAGTCGTTGCCTAGGCCAAGATTAGCCTTGCCAGCTTGAGCGAGGAGGGTGCCCGAGGCGATGCTGTTGGATCCAAAGCCGCCGTTGATGACCACGTTGATGTCGTCGTTGTTGACGAACTGATTGGCGCAGGCGATGTGGGACTCCACAGCGTCACCCGCACCACACACCGCAAGCTCAATCCGATGGCCGTTGGCACCGCCGTGCTCGGCATTGAAATAGTCAACGTAGGCTTGGACCACGGCTGGCACTTCGGGAAATGCCATGAGTTCATCAATCTGGGCGATCAAACCGATTTGGACGGGTGCCATTGACTCGTCGGCCATCATCGTTTCGTCCATCGGCTCGTCGGAATCATCTATCGGTTCCTCCATCGGCATTTCATCTGGCTCGTCGGAATCGTCCATGGGTTCTTCCATAGCTGTCTCATCAGGATCATCAGGATCATCCATGGGCGCTTGAGCCGGTGCTTCCGCTGGTTCAGTCTCAGCGGGTGCCGAAGCAGCTGGCGCGGCATCATCGTCGTCGTCATCGCCACAACTCGCGGCCACTAGCGTCAAAGTGAGCAGGCCTGCGGTGAACAACCTCCAGCGGAACTTGGGGCTCATCTGTGTGCTCATTTTGTGTGCTCCTTTTTCGCGACATGCACGCTATGTGGTAGAGATGACTAGCTGAAATATATATTATTTGGCAAATCAGCGCTCGAAGCAACGGTTTCGTGATTCTGAGAATGAGTTGACCACGGATTCTGTGCTCAACTAGACAGACAACCTGCACTTCTTTGGCTAGTGCCCTTGCGATCACTGGGATACCGGTTATGCCTCTCGTCTACGATGATCCTGCCATGACGGACATTGATGATGTTGACCAAGCACTGATTGATGCTCTGGTCTCTGACGGCCGAGCGAGCTACGCCGCACTAGCCCGCCGCATCAAGATGTCGCAGGCTGCTGTCAAGGCCCGTGTCCTGCGTCTATTAGACAGCGGTGCTATCCACATCCTTGGACGTGTTGATCCCCGCGCTCTGGGATTTGGCGAGTTCGCCTACTGTCTGATTGATGTGCAGGGACCGGTCAGGACTACAGCCGATCGGCTCGCTGCGATGGACGAAGCTGCCTTCGTGCTAGTGCTGGCTGGCGCTGGCGGGCTGTTCGTGGAGTTCCGTGCCCGCAACAGCCTGCAGCTTGATGCCGCTATTGAGCAAGCCCGATCCGACCCGGGAGTGCGTGGCATTGATGCTCTCGCGCTGGTGGCCTACGTCAAGCAGGACTGGTCACAGTCGAGACAGGACCTTGCCTCAACCGATCATCGCCTCAGTGCCCGCAGGCGCCCCGTCGACGCCACCGACATAGCACTCCTTGAGATTCTGGCAGCCAACGGCCGTGCCACCTTCGCCGAAATGGCAGATTCAGCCGGAATGTCTCAGGCATCTACCCGTGAACGAGTTCTAGCGCTTATAGCCGCAGGCGTCGTCACGGTTCAGACGATTGTCAGTCCTGGCGTGCTGGGAGTCAAAGGCTACGCAGGTCTGATGATCACAGTTGATGGCCCTTCGGCACCTGTCGCTGCACGGATAGCGGCAATGACCGATATCACTTTGGTGGCCAGAGTGATGGGGCGCTTCGACGTGATTGCAGAGGCCAGCTACCACGACGAACTCCATTTGGCCGAACTGCTTGACCGGGTGCGCTCAACTGACGGCGTGCGACAGGTTGAGGCTTTCGTATACCTAGTGGAAGTCAAAGAGTCAATGACCGCTGGCCTGAGCTAACTCCGGTGATCACCACCCTGCGGCCACTAATGTCGAAAGTGTCCGTGGTAGCCGTTCTGTCTGTGCTTGAGTTCTGCGCTTGAGTTGGTCATAACCGCAGATTACTTAATGAAACTTACGCCATAAGGCAATTTGAGATACATAATCAAAGGCACATAAAGCTAGCAACAAGCATTTCACGCTTTAGAGTGTCGTCGGGGACGGCTCATTGGGGCCGCCGCTGATCGAACGACTGACGAGTTTTTGTGAGCAAGAGCGGAAGGAACAATCCAATGCGACAGATCCTAGATCCGTCAGGCGAACTGGTTGCGCCACTACCGGATCTTGACAACACGCAACTTGTGGAAATGTTTCGCCTGCTGCTCACCACCCGCCTAGTTGACGAGAAACTTCTCAACCTGCAACGGCAAGGACGCATACCCGCCTACTACCAAGTGAGCGGCCAGGAAGCTCATGTGGGAGCGGCTCTGGCATTGCTTGACAGCGACTGGCTCTTCACCGCCTACCGGGAACTGGGAATGTGGCTCGCTCGGGGAATGAGTCCTGTAGCAGCGCTTGCGCTTTGGATGGGAGTGCCCGACGACGAAGACCTCTGGGATGTGCACCGCTACCGGGTGACCCGACTCAACGCCACTATCGGCACCCATCTCCCGCACGCTGTGGGATTCGGTTACGCGCAACGGCTGCAAGGACACGACACCGTGTGCATGGTCGTGTTCGGCGATGGCGCCACATCGGAATCCGACTTCCACGCAGCCATGAACTTCGCTGGTGTCTGGAAAACCCCCACCGTGTTTTTGTGCCAGAACAACCAGGTCGCTCAATCAACCACCATCGACAAGCAGACCGCCGCAGAAACTCTAGCAGTCAAAGCCGATGCTTACGGGTTTAGCGGGGTGCTAGTCGACGGTATGGATCCCTTAGCTGTTTTTGAGTCGGCCCGAGAGGCGATCGAACGTGCCCGAGATGGTGGAGGCCCGACCTTCATCGAGATGTTTACCTACCGGTTCACGCCCCATTCCACCTATGACGGAACGCCGGTCTACCGCACCAGCGACGAAGAAGTTGTGTGGCGTGAGAGAGATCCCATTACACGTATGCGTTCCTTGCTTGTGAACAAGGGCCTCTGGGAGGTGGATCAAGAAGACGACATGCGTGCCGAGGTCTCGGCTGAACTCGAAGTTCTGATTGAGCAGATCGAAAACCGTTCAGCAGCACCGCGTGATTTCTCACCGAAGCGACTGTTCGCACGCACTCCGTTTTTGCTTGCTGAGCAGCTAAAAACTGAGCAGAGCGACCTCGGTGAGCCGGTATCTGTGCTGGAACCTGACGAGACATGGGCCGCAACAACCGCAACAACTGAGCCTTCACCCTCCGGCGAAACCCGACAACTAGACATGACCGAGGCCCTTAACCTGACGCTGCACGCAGCTTTCGAACGCAACCCGTCACTGGTAACTCTCGGCGAAGATGTCGGTTTGGAGGGCGGGGTGTTCCGGATCACCGAAGGCATGCATGAACGCTTCGGTGACGACCGTGTGATTGATACGCCCTTGTGCGAAACCGGCATTATGGGCACTGCGGTGGGCATGGCCATGGCCGGGCTGAGGCCAGTGGCCGAGATTGAGTTCGCCGGTTTCGTCTATCCCGCCTTTGATCAGCTGATCGGCCATGCGGCCCGCATCCGCTGGCGCTACCGGAATCAGCTGAGCGCCCCAGTGGTAATCCGGATGCCGGTGGGCACCAACCTTGCGAATCTGGAGTTCCATACCGACTCCCCAGAAGCATTCTTTACGCATGCCCCAGGTTTGGTGGTGGTTTACCCGTCTAGTCCCTACGACGCCAAGGGTCTGCTTGAGTCGGCGCTATGCAGTGATGATCCGGTGGTGTTCCTAGAGCCGATATCGCTTTATCGGGGATTCAAGCAGGAAGTGCCGGTTGAGCCTTACCGGATCGGATTCGGGCGGGCCGCTGTGGCGCGCCAAGGCACTGACGTAACCGTCGTGTCTTGGGGTCCTCCGGTGCGCCGCGCTTTAGAGGCAGCCGAGGCTCTGGCTGCTGAAGGTGTCTCGGTTGAGGTGATTGATCTGCGCACCTTGTATCCGTGGGATCGTGAGACTGTGCTTGCAAGCGTAAAACGGACTGGGCGGCTGGTAGTGGCCCATGAAGCTCAAATGACCAGCGGATTCGGGGCTGAGGTGCTCGCGGCTGTGAGCGAGCATGGCCTCTATTCGCTTGAGGCACCACCAGTGCGGATCGCTCACGCTGACGTGTTCTGGGGTCCTGCACAGCTTGAGCGATATTCGATTATCACGGCTGAACGCATAACTGCGGGTATCCGCCGAGCTCTGGCAGGCTGACATGGCTCAGATCTTCAATCTGCCCGCTGTGGGTGACACCATGGTGGAGGGCGAGATCGTGGAGTGGCTCGTGGCGGTGGGTGACGCTATTGAGCTTGATCAGCCTATCTGTTCGGTTGAAACCGACAAGTCGGTGGTGGAGATGACCTCCCCTTACCGGGGCACGGTGCTCGCTTTAGGCGGAGAGCCGGGAGACTTGATCGCCGTGGGTGCGACGCTTGTCGTGGTTGGCGAACCCGGCGAAGACTTCCCGGTGGCGGAGCCCGCACTTGACGCATCATCTGAGACCGATACCTCATCCGTGTCGCTGACTTCTGCGGGCGTAGCACGCGCAGCCGTCGCCGGTGTTGCCGCTGAGATCCGACCAGCCGTCGACGGAACTGTCAAAGTGCTTCCCAAAATCCGAAAACTGGCTCGCGATCTTGGTGTTGATTTGGCCGCAGTTGCAGGCACCGGACCGGGAGGGTCGATCACCGCTACCGACGTTGAGTTTGCATCATCGACTTCGCCCGCAGATGCCTCAAGTAGTGAACACCACCAACGCGACGGCGGGTCTGGAGATGAAACTGAGGCTGCTGTGCGGCGTGAGCGTCTGTCAGCCACCCGACGCGCCATCGCACGCCACATGAACGAATCGGCACAAATCCCGCAGTTCACGGCAATGGTTGATGCCGATGCGAGCCGACTGCTCACAACCCTCGCTCAGGTGGCTGCCGACTCTGGATCGCCGGTGCCTCTTGATGCTTTGCTGGTGAAATTGATGGTGTCGGTGCTGCGCGAGCATCCGATCATGAGCGCCACACTTGACGGAGACGAGATCAAATATTTCAACCGTTACGACATCGGTGTCGCTGTCGACACGTCCGACGGGCTGATAGTTCCAGTAGTTCGAGGTGCCGACAATCTGTCGCTAGCGGCTTTGTCGGCGGAGATTCTGCGTCTGGTTGCTGCGGCTCGCGACCACACCGCCGAGCCGCATGATCTCGCTGGAGCCACGACCACTGTCAACAATATTGGAGCGATCGGACTGCTTGCTGGCACGCCGTTGCTACCGACAGGCACCAGCATGATCGCCGCTTTTGGTGTGGTTCACCCGATGCTGCGCTTAGTTGAAGGTATTCCAGTTGAGGTACCGACTATGACCGTCTCAGCTACTTTCGATCACCGCATCATTGACGGTGGTGCCGCTGGCCGCTTCCTCGCTCATCTCAAGGAAGCCATCGAGAATCCGCTAGTCCGCAGCTAGAGTCGCCCGCAGGCGGTTGCTGCTGCCAGCGCAACGCACACCTGCCTCATGCGGAGATCGCTGAGACATCCCGATGAAAGTCCGAGAGACGCCCCCAAGCGTCTGGAGCATCAACAGGGCATTCTTCATACGCTTGATATGCGTCGTCAATCTGAGTCTCTTGATGTGCAGCAACAAGCGATTGCATCTCAGCAGCGCTTTGCCAACTGCTTGTGCTTCTCGCCTGCTCAAGCAAGTACTCGTCAACGGTAGTACTAATGCGTATTCGAATCATGCCACAAACGTAGCATCAAGGACTGCTCTAACCACCAACCGGCTTCAGCAGTCCTTGAATATTGGGAGGCAAACAGAAATGGGAGGCAAACAGAAAGAAAACAGTCAGATCAAGAATTGATTCTTGATCATGCTCTGCCGGAAGTAGCAATTTCACAGTGGGAAGCGGCGTCGGAGCCAGTCTTCTAAGAGCGGGTCAACGACCTCAAGGCGTTCCCCGCGGCGCAAGAAGCCCCTGCCGATCAGCGACTTTGAGGCGTTGCGCGCTGTTGCGGGTGGAAGATCCAGCGTTGCCGCAGATCGACCATAGATGCTGCCCGTAGCGGCAATCGCTCTGAGGGTCTTGCGCTGACCCGCTGTCAGAAGCTCAAACATCCTCTCCGACGCTGCATCAACACTGACGCGCACCTCCGACAGAGCCTGCTCCCAGTCAGTCTGCTCCGCCGTCGCACCTGGCCGCACGCGCCTCCACACCGCGTCGGCGAGTTGCATAGCGCGCTGCGGGTGGCCTCGAACCATTGCGATAATGCTGCTAGCCGCCGTCCCGACATCTTTGTCCGAGAGTTCGAAGCCTCGCTCAATGATGTTAAAGAGAGCTTCATCTGCGAGGGGCCCAACTTCAACCAGATCAGCCTGAGCAAAGAAGGGCTGTGCCTGATCACTAAACAAGGTTCTCATCGTTGATGGCTCAGACCCTGCGAAGACGATGCCCAGCGACTGGAAATGATGCTGTAACCCGGTCCTGAGGACGGCAGCACCGCCATCAACATCGGCTATTCCTGAGAACTCATCGAACACCACGAACAAGTCCTGGCGCTCAGCCGCCCTCACAAGCACATCAAGCCTGTTTCGCAATTCCAGCACAGGATCTACACCATTGCGAGGACTGCGCGCCAGTTCGATCCCAAGAACGCCGACAGACACTGATAGCGAGGCTGCGATCCTGTCAAGCGCCCGCCGCGCAGGCCCGGCCAAACCGGCCAAACCTCGATCAACCGCCGCAGCGAGATCTGTCATTGATGTCATCTGGTAGAGGTCGATCCACACGCATTGAGGACCGACTTCCGCTAGGTCTGCCGCTACCCGCTTGAGCAGGCTGGTCTTGCCATAGCGGCGAGGACCGATCAGCGCGGTAAGGCGCCGGTCACTAATACGTAAAGCGATGTCAATCGCAAGTTGCTCTCGACCCACGACCTGTTCGGGCAGCATTGGGCCGTGATACGGGAACGGGCTTTGATCCACACAGTCACAATACTCGGAAAAAGCGAGTATTGCATACTCGGAAAAAGCGAGTATTAAATACTCGGAAAAAGCGAGTAATTAATACTCGCAAAAAGCGAGTATCGCATATGGGTGCGGTGCAGGCGTGGCTCATCCTCTAGAGACTGACCCCGCCATAGGCGACACCGGTCAGGTGAGCCATCTCACGATCGAAAGTGGTGAGATCATCAATGCTGAACTCGCTGAGATGGCTATGTCCGCAGGCTCGCGCCAGCACGCACATCAACTCCACGGACGCGCAGAAGAACTTGTGGAGCCGCTCGGCTGCTTCCTCTACCGGCAGACGGGCGCGCAGTTCGGGTTTCTGGGTGGCTATGCCCACAGGACAGTTGTTTGTTGAACAGGCACGCATGCCCAGACAGCCGATGGCCTGCATCGCTGCATTGGATACCGCCACTGCATCAGCACCCAGCGCCAACGCCTTGGCGAAATCGGCCGGGGTGCGCAAACCTCCAGTGATAACCAGAGTCACCTTGCGATCTGCCTGAGCATCAAGATAGCGACGAGCGCGGGCCAGTGCAGGAATGGTCGGCACCGAAATGTTGTCACGGAAAATCACCGGTGCCGCACCAGTGCCGCCGCCTCGGCCGTCCAAGATGATGTAGTCCACACCGATGCGCAAAGCTGCGTCAATGTCGGCTTCGATGTGCTGCGCCGAGAGCTTCACCCCGATGGGAATTCCGCCTGAAGCTTCACGTACTTCATCTGCCAAACGCCGAAAGTCGTCAACACTGCAGAGATCGGTGAATGTCGACGGTGAAATCGCCGCCGTGCCAGGCTTGAGGCCTCGCACTTCGGCGATTTTGCCTTGAACCTTGTTGCCGGGCAGGTGACCGCCCGTGCCGGTCTTGGCACCTTGACCCAACTTGAAATGGAAGGCCTGACAATCGGCTGCCTTGTCCATCGCCCAGCCAAACCTGCCGGAAGCCAGCTCATAGAAATAGCGAGAGTTCTCGGCTCGCTCCTCGGGCAGCATCCCGCCCTCACCCGAACAGATCCCAGTGCCGGAAAGTTCGGCACCTTTCGCCAGAGCCACTTTGGCTTCCTCCGACAAAGCGCCGTAGCTCATGTCGCTGACAAAGATCGGTATCTCCAGACGCAAAGGCGACGCAGCGTCGGGGCCAACAACAGCGTCAGTGGCGACGGGTTCATCGTCAAGAAGAGGCCGACGAGCCAGCTGAGCAACCGCGAACTGAAGATCATCCCAGCTCGGCAGTTGGCTGCGCAGCACTCCCATAGATGTGACCGGCCCGTGATGACCCAGATACTGAAGGCCTTCATCCGCTAGCCGCCTGATCAAACCCACATGAGGTTCGCTCGGATCGCCGTGGGGATCCTGGTAAGCACCCTGATAGGAGCTGCGATCAAAAGGCTGTGGATGCTGCTTGCAGAAAGCTGTCACCTCGTCAAGGTCAATCATCAAATCGTTGTCCTGCAACCACGACGAGAACTTGTTGAGCCGTTCAGAGTTGTCGTAGCTAGAGACCCCAGTGCGGAACCCGTAGTCCCAGCCGTGCAAACCGCAGATCAGGTTGTCGCCAACGATGCTGCCGTCGCTCATTAGCGCCCCCCGATGCAGGCAACGCCCGTAGAACACGCTGTGATTGTCGTCAAAGCGCACTATCACTAGATCAACGTCCGCGACTAGAACCCCGATCGGCTTGCGGTCAGGCACTTCACTCCAGTTTGCGATCTTGTAAGGTTGCACATAGCTAGATTACGCGCTCAGCACAAACTGCGGCAGGCTCATGGCGCATTCAGTGATTTTCAGCTAGCTAAGACAGCAGCAAGAAAAAGGATTCGGCCAAATATCTGTTGGGGAGTTTTGTAGCGTGCGTAGAGTTGTGCGCGCTGCCAGCGACATACCCACCGATTCGCTCACCGGCCTACAACACCGCTATCACCC
>JAPYNU010000074.1 GCA_028283245.1 Candidatus Aldehydirespirator catecholifindens
GCTTGAGAGTTCTGCGGTGAGGGGTGGGAGTATGACCAACACCGCACCCCCCATCACAACCTCGCCTACCGCTTGAGAGTCCTACAGTGAGGGGTGCCTACTCAAGCAGGCTTGTGGCTGATCAAATGACAGTCAAGTGAATCAACACAGCGGTATTGGAGTGCAATAAAAACTGCGCTTGCCCCACCACCAGTTCACCCACCACACGACAATTACACAATGAAAGGCTTGAGAGTTCTGCGGTGAGGGGTGGGAGTATGACCAACACCGCACCCCCCATCACAACCTCGCCTACCGCTTGAGAGTTCTGCAGTGGCGCGTTCCTAGTCAAGCAGCTTTGCGACTGATCAAATGGCAGCTAGGTGAATCAGCACAGCGGTATCGGGATGCAATCCGGGCAGTTGCAGGCCGACATATGCCAGTTCATCGCCGTGTAGCTGCACACCCTCATCCCACCATGGTGGTGCTGTGAAAGTGGGGCCTGCTCGCTCGCCGGGTAAAGGCACCCGCTCAATGTGGTAAAGGTGAACAGGATCAAGACCCGGCATCAACAGACGCGGCGGAGTCAAACTGGGTGTCGGTGCCACCACTGCGAAACTAACCAGAGCCTCCGAAAGATCAGACGCATAAACGCCGTGAGCCGAATAGGTATCTTCAGTGTCGAAGCGCACTGTGTCACCGCTGTGCAGCAAAGGCCGAAAACGTTTGTGTGTTGCCACAACCTCGGCCAGATCATCAAGCTCGCTGTTGGACAGTTCGAGCAGATCGCACTCAATCCCGAAATGCCCGAACAGCGCGGTAGCGGCCCGAAAAGCCAGATCATGGCGCCGTCCAGTGGTGTGGGATCTTTCCGGCCCGATGTGGGCACCCATAATCTCAGGCGGGATCAGCAAAGACGCGCCGCGCTGGATCATTTGACGCTCCAATGGATCGGTGCAGTCGCTAGCCCAAACCCGCTGAGTGCGACGCAGTATCTCGTGATCAACCCGGGCACCGCCAGATGAGCAGCTTTCTATCTCGACGCTCGGATGACGGCAGCGCAGCGTGTCCATCAACCGATAAACGGCAACCGTTTGAGCGTGAGTTCCAGCTTTGCTTGTAGCCCCGCCTGCGCCTATGTGGTCACGGTTCATATCCCATTTCAAAAAGGTGATGTCGTGATCGGTGAGCAGCCGATCGAGCCGGTCAAGGACATGATCGAACGCTTCAGGGCGAGCTAGGTCAAGCACCAACTGGTTGCGTGCCAGCACCGGCTCGTAACCGTCGTTGGCTAGCGCCCATTCGGGATGCTGGCGGTAAAGATCACTGTCGGGGTTGACCATCCCAGGCTCTACCCAAAGGCCGAATGACATCCCCAAACCGGTTACATGCGTTATCAGCGGGTCGAGGCCCTGCGGATGAGCTTCAGGCGACACTGTCCAGTCACCAAGACCTGAAGTGTCATCACGGCGTGACCCGAACCAGCCATCATCAAGCACGTAGCGCTCTGCCCCGATCTGGGCTGCCCTGTCGGCTAGTTCCAGCAGCCGGTCGAGTTTGTGATCGAAGTATGTGGCCTCCCAGGTGTTGAACATCACCGGCCTTGGGGTTCGCGGATGCTCGCGACGGGCTCGTAACCGGCGATGAAACTGCCGGGTTGCGGCGCTCAGACCATTTTCGCTGTATACCGCTGCCACCTCAGGGCTGCGATACGACTCTGCGGGCGCAAGTGTGATCTCACCGGGATGCAGCAGTTCGCCGAGTTGCAAGTAGCGCCGCCCGTCGGGGAGCCGCTCTGCCAGCATCGCATGATTGCCACTCCAAGCTAGGTGAGCACCCCAAACCTCGCCAGCGCTCTCAGCAAAGCCGGTAGCGCCCACAAAAATCAGCGGTGGGTATTCATGTGATGTGCGGCCTCGCCGGTTCTCGACAGTGACCGCACCCTCATGCCACCGGTTGCGGCGCATCTGAAACTCACGACCCCAACGCCCGCCCAAAGTCAGCAGTTCGCGTGCCCGAGCCACGAGCGGCAAAGTGACGCTGAGAGCAGAAAGTTGATAAGGCTCATCAGGGCTCAGGTTCGTCACCTCAACACGCACCGACAAAACATGACCAAGGCCGATAGTGGTGGTCAAGGACAAACCGGCCACATCATCGAGCGCTTCCACGGTCAGAACGCCGCTTGATTCGCCGGTTGATGCACCGGTTAGCACGCCGGTTGATTCGCCGCTTTCAAGATGATGACCTGCTGGACGGAACCGGGGTGCCCAGTCACGCCCGTCGTTTCTGGCACCCAACAATCCAGGACGCCCCGGGAAGCCGGAACCGTGCTCAGGCACAACCGAGATCGGTGCCACCGCTTCGGGCGCGGCATGCACCCGAGGACGCTCCAAAGAAGCCGCTAAAGCCGCCCCGTCAGGCTCACACAATGGGGCACCCCAATGCACTATCACCGGCGCACCGTGCGACAGATCAATGACCGCGTCGCTGTTGTGGCCCCGCAGATGTATCAACTACCTGTCAGCCTTTGCTGGCACCGAGGGTCAAGCCCGAGATGAACTGTTTCTGCAAGATTAGATATACCACCATCGTGGGCAGCGCGATCATTATTGACGCGGCTGCTATCAGGTTGAAGTCGCTGGCATATTGTCCGTTGAGCACCGCTATCGACGATGTGATCGGTCTTTCGCTACCTCGGTTAAGCAGCACTGCACCCCAGAAGAAATCGTTGTAGAGCCAAGTGAACTCGAGAGTTCCCAAAGCAGCTAAAGCAGGACGCGACAACGGCAAAATAATCGTAAAGAACCGACGCCACACACCAGCCCCGTCCACCGCAGCGGCTTCGTCGATTTCTTTGGGGATTGTCTTCATGTAGTTCGATAGCACGAACGTGCAAAAACCCACCTGGAACGCGACATGTATGAGGATCACAGCGATCTTGGTTCCTAGCAAGCTGCCGGTGTCGGTGTCGGACAGCAAATCAGGCCACGGCGTGCGCTTGAAGAACTGGAACAACGGCTGAAATAGCACCTGCTGTGGCATTAAGTTACCTGCCGTGAACAGCACCAGAAACGCAATGTTGAAACGCCAGCTATAGCGAGTGCAGGCATAGGCCACAATCGCAGCGAGCAACAAAGTCAAAAGCAACGAAGGGACGACAATGAAAGCGGTGTTGCCGAATGTGCTGGCCATCTCGCCAACATTCCAGGCGTCACGATAGTTATCGAGGGTCAGAGTCTCCGGCCACGAGAAAGCTCCGTTGGGCTGAGTATCGGCCTCGTAGTAGCGAAACGAGTTGTAGAATGCGGTGCCTACCGGCAGCAACCAAGCCAATGCCATCACGATCAAAAAGGCGTGCAGGGCGATCCTCATGGGTGTCACACCAAAACGACGCGTGCTGCTGGGCTGCGGAGGCTGCGGGTGGGGAACTGACGCAGCCTCGGCCGGGCGTTTCATGGTGGCAGTGTCAACCACAGTGTCGCTCACAGTGTCGCTCACGGTGCCGTCTCGCGGTAATGGTTGATCACATACCAGATGATGAAACCGAGGCACAGCAACAGCATGATTACGCCGTAGGCCGATCCGAAGCCGACTCGGCCACCACCTTCGCCGAGCAGGCTCTTGGTGACCAGGGTGCCCATCACATCAGTGCCGCGGGGTTCGTTAAGCGCCGCGATGATGTCATAAGCCCGCAGAGCTTCAATAGCAGTGATCACCACCACGATCACGGTGATCGGCTTCAAAGACGGGAAGACCACTTTGCGAAAGGCTTGCCATTCGTTGCAGCCGTCAATAGCAGCCGCTTCGCGCAGAGCCGGATCAACCGCTTTGAGACCAGCCAGATACATCACCATGATGTAGCCGATGTGACGCCAAGCCATAGCCACCAAAAGCGCAGCGAAGTTCTTGGACAAACCGAGCGCCGGGTCAAGGAAAGGCAAATTGAAGGAGAAGATTTTGGTGCCGTCACCGACGAAGTCGATGGGCTCACCCGGCCACAAAGTATTAAGCAATCCCCGGTCACGCGAGAACATGGTTGACTTCCAAATGAACCCAACAACAGCAAGCGAAAGCACCACCGGGAAGTAGTAGACGCTCTGATAGAAGCGAGCACCCCGAATGTTCTTGTCGAGCAGATAGGCGAACAACATACCGACAGCCGAGCAGATCCCCAGCCAGAAAATCAGCACAAAATTGTTGAACAGTGCTGCGAACAGGTCACCTTCAAAGACAGTGAAGATGAACCAGTAGTTGCGCCAACCCACCGCACGAATATCGGTGAGCGGTGCCAGGTTGTCCCATTCGGCGAATGACAAGACAACGGTCAGCAGCGCCGGTATCCACACCAGCGCGATGTGCAGCGCGGCTGGCACACCGACCATCACCCACAACCAGACGCGGTCTGGTCGTGAAAGTGCAGTCGCGCGGCGACGGCGGCGAGACAATGTGGAGGCCGCCGCCGTCGCTCGCACGATTAGAACCTGCCTATGAGCTTGAGCAGATTCACCTGTGAACGCTTACTCGAAGGTGTAGGTCTGCTTCTTGGCCTCAATATCGGCAAGGATCGTGCCGATATTGCCTGGAGTTGCCAAGAAGTCAGCGATCCCCACGCCAGCCACATTGGATGCGAAGTCGGGATCGGTATCACGATCAAGGAACTGCGAAATGAACCGCGCCGAGCTGACCGCCTCAGCCGATTTCTTCTGAAGAGCGTTGTAGCCGCTGGTGTCGGCGTTGCTGTTAGCTGCCACCACAGACGGGTCTATCGATATGTAGGCATCAATGGCATCAACAGAGCCGAGACCGGTGAGCAGAGCTTTAGCGGCTGGCTCGTTAGCGGGATCGGCGGCCATCATAAAACCGTCAATCGGTGCTTCGATGGCGTCTTGGCCGTGCGCCGGATCAACTTCTGGGAACAAGAAGAAGTCAATGTCGTCGATGATGTCAGCTTGGGTTTCGCCGTCGAAGTTCGAGGTGATGAACGTGCCAAGCAGGTACATGCCCGCCGACTTGTCACCAAGCGCGTTGGCGGCATCTTGCCAGGTTCGTCCGTTGGCATCGGGCTGATAATAGGGAAGGATCTCGTTCCAGGTGTTGAAAACATTAAGCACTCGAGGGTCTTCCCAGTTCTCGCGTCCGCCCATCAGACTGACATGGAAGTCATAGCCGTTGATGCGCATGTTGAGCATGTCGAACATGCCCATCTGTGGCCAGCGTCCGTCGTTGGCGGCGCACAACGGGGTGATGCCATCGGCGGTCATCGTGTCGCACAGTGCCTTGAAGTCATCCCAGGTGGTGGGGATGTCATAGCCGTTGTCATCAAACAAGCTCTTGCGGTAGTGGACAGCCCACGGGTAGAAGTAGAGCGGCACGAAGTATTGGTTGCCGTCAAGTCCCGAGGCGGCGCTACGGAAGCCAGCGGACATGCCAGGGAGGTTGTCCCACACGTCGGAGATGTCACCCACCACGCCTTTGCTGGCGAAAGCTCTCATGCGGTAACCAGCGAACCAGGCCACCACATCGTCAGGCTGCTGGATGTAGGTGTTGAAGTTCTCCTGATAGGTGTTGTGATCGATGGTGTTGATGCGCGTGTCCACGCCGGTGGCGGCCACAGCCGCGGCCAGCGCGTCCCTGGGCTTCTCATCGGAGTAGTTCGACCCGAGAGTCGTGGTGCCGACACCGGTGGCAGCAGCCGCTGTGGTAGTAGTTACCGGAGCCGCAGTGGTAGTAGTCACTGGAGCGGCTTCGTCATCGTCGTCGCCACAGGCTGCTAGCAATGCGGCACCACCGACTGCGGCTGCGCCGCTGCCGATCACAAAGTTTCTGCGACTCAGATTTGAGTCTCGAAGGCTTTGAAGCCGACTGGGTTTGTTGGTCATGGTTCCCTCCTGGGATCAGGTTTTCTGATTTGATTGGCTGACAATGTTGATGATGGATTTAGCTGGTCGGATTTAGTTAGTCAGATTTAGTGATTCGGATTTAGCTGGTCTGGCCGCGCTTTTCCCAGCCCTCAGCAAAAAGCTCTAAAGCGTGAGGTTGCTCACTGGCATGGCTTTCAACGCGTTCCCAGTCGATCTCAATGCCCAGGCCTGGGCCTTCTGGCACTTCAACATGGCCGTCGACCACGTTGATGGCTGGATGCACTAGATCGCGTGTCCAGCTCTCGTTGAACACGTCAAAAGATTCTTGAAGATAGAAGTTCGGCACGCACGCTCCGAGCTGGGCGCTCACCGCTGAACAGATCGGGCCTTGAGCGTTGTGGGGTGCCACCACAGCGTGAGCCGCTTCGGCCATGGCCGCCACTTGACGGGTGCGCCACACGCCTCCCAGATGCACAGGTTCGGGCTGCACTATGCCTACAGCGCCGCCTGCTAGCAGCTCGGCGAACTGCTGCAAGCTTGAGAATCCCTCCCCTGTCGCTACAGGCACCGGTGAGCGCTGAGCGAAGCTGTTCATGGCAGCAATATTGTGATGCGACAAAGGCTCTTCGAGCCAGGCCGGACGCAACGGTGCCAGCCTTTCGGCGATGCGTAAAGCTGCTGCCACACCGAAACGGGCGTGCGCTTCGATCAGCAGATCGGGACCTTCGCCCACTTCTTCACGCACTGCTTGCACTAGAGATATCGAATGGTCTTCTTCGAAGCCGCTCTCAGACATCCATGCAGCACCAAAAGGATCGAACTTCAGCGCTGTGAAACCCAAGTCCACCACTTTGCGTGCTGCGGCAGCGAAGGCTTCGGGGGTGCGTTCGACTGTGTACCAGCCGTTGGCGTAGGCCCGCACCCGGTCACGCAAACGGCCTCCCAGCAGCTTGTGAACAGGCTTATCAAGCGCTTTGCCCATGATGTCCCAGCAGGCCATTTCGATGGCCGCAACCGCTGCTCCGTGGACTTGTCCGCCGTCGGTGTAGACATCTCGCTGCGTGGCCAGCAGCAGCGCCTCAATATCGAAAGGGTCATGGCCAGCCACACGGTCTTGGAGGTCTCTGACCGCGGTTTCAACTGTGCGAGCGAACACGTTGACAGTGCCTTCGCCCACGCCATGTATGCCCTCATCTGTGTCGACACGCACCCAGAGCCAGTCCTTCCAGGTGTTGCCGATGAGATGCGGGGTGATGGCTGTGATCTTCATATCAACCAGAAACCTCTAAGGCTGAGAATGGGGCTGCTATTAGTAATATCATACTATTAGTGAACGCGCAAGTTGGTGTTTTGCTCGGTAGCAGTTGGTGCTTTGCTCGGTAGCCTCAATATTTGAAGAAAGCTGCAGTTGACGAAAGCTGCAAGCCAAAGCAAGCGTCGCCCAACGCAGACACCCCCAGGCAAACAGCCTGTACCAACGCCTCGGAGGAAAAGTCAAGAATGGATTTTGATGCTCGGACGGGTACTGGACTGCGTCAACGCACCGTCGAGAGCATCGGCTACCGGATCATCGACAGCACCTACCCGCCAGGGCACCGCTTCGCCAAGCAAGAAGACCTTTCAGCGGAACTCGGGGTATCGCGCACGGTAGTGCGCGAAGCGCTCGGTCTGCTGCGCGACAAGGGCCTCATTGAGTCACGCCCCAAGGTCGGCACTGTTGTGGCGGAATTCCGGTCGTGGAACCTGCTTGACCCTGATGTTCTGCGCTGGAGCATCGCCTCAAGTTCGGCACCCACGACGCTGAGCCATGTGGCCGAAGTGCGCCTAGTGATTGAGCCTGAAGCAGCTCGGCTAGCGGCACGGCGTCGCAGCGACGCAGCCGCTGTTGAACTCAGCCAGCGTTTCGATGCGCTCGCCACAAACGTCAACAACTTCAACCTCTACATCCAGGCCGACTTGGCTTTCCATGACGCTATTTTTCAAGCTGCGGCCAACCCTGTTCTGGCGCAGATGGCTGAAACTATCCGAGTGGCTCTTGAGGGCAGTCGACGCTTGACTGTTCAAGTGCCGGGCGGGCCTGCCACCACAATTGATCACCATGGACAGGTGTGTCGTGCCATCTGCCATCAAGACGGCACTACTGCCGCTGCGGCCATGACCGAGTTGATCGAGATCACCGCCGGTCAACTACTGCGAATGCTGGAATCTCCAGCAGTGCCGCAGCCTGAGCACCCCGCAGCCTGATTCGGAAAGCCCGTTTGAGCTTCACATCGCTAAACCCCGAGAGCTCAAAGCCTCAAAGCTTGAAGCCCGAAAGCTCAAATGCTGCAAACACCGGCGAGCAGCAGCCGAGCTTTGACCTAGTTGCCCTAGGCGAGACGATGCTCACCCTCTACCGCGACCCGGACACGCCCGCTAACGCTTTTGCTTGGGATGTGTGCGGGGCCGAATCGAATGTGGCTCTCTACTGCGCTGCTTTAGGTATCAAAAGCGCCTGGGTGAGCCGCCTTGACACGGGTATGGCCGGGTCGCTGGTGTTGGAAGCCATCGCCGGTAGCGGTGTAGACACATCACTTGTCGAACTGTGTGATGACGCACCCACTGGCTTGATGCTGCGGGACTCACCCGAGCAAGGTCAACGAGTGCAGTATTATCGCCAGAGTTCCGCTGCGTCGCTGATGTCGCCTGAAACTATGACCGTCAAGGCGTGCCTTGATGCTCGAGTGTTGCATCTCACGGGCATCACCTTGGCGTTGTCGCCGGGATGCCGAGAGCTGGTTATGGCTCTGCTATCTGAACCGTCCGACGCTCTCCGGTCTTTCGATGTCAACTGGCGTTCGGCGCTGTGGCCGCAAGGCCCTCCAGGGGATTTGTTCGCTGAGGCAGCTAATCGAGCGGACATCGTGTTTGTCGGATTAGACGAAGCTGAAGCAGTTTGGGGTTTCACACAGCCGTCACAAGTGCGTGCCTTGCTGAGCGAGCCGAGCGCTGTGGTAGTCAAAGACGGCGGCATCGGAGTGCATGTATTTACTGACAGCGATGTCCATTTCGAGCCTGCGCTGCGAGGATCAATCGTGGGGCCGCGAGGTGCTGGCGACGCTTTCGCGGCGGGTTTCCTCACTGGCTGGCTAACTGACGGCTTAGCTAGCGGCTCGGGTGACGTCCTGTCTGGCGGCCTGGCCAGTGACACATGTGACTTGAGTGCTCTGAGCAGGTCGGACAGCATCAGGCGTTGCGCTCGTCTGGGTCATGTGGTGGCGATGAGTGCCATAATCTCGCAACGAGATGTCGGTGCTTTGCCTGAAGCCGATGTCATCGAAGACATGCTCGATGCCGATGCTTCCACCTGGGCCAATCTGGTCTATCCGAGCCCTGCGACCACTGCTGGCCACTCCCCTTTTGTTGCACAGAGTCCAAACAAATAGGTAGCTGTGTCACATGGGCCGATACGGTTAGATGCATGGTCGCAAGCACGGCTGACACAGCAGCCCGCAAACCGTTCACCGGCATAGCCGAAGACACTGTTGACGCTG
The DNA here is from genome assembly GCA_028283245.1 of Candidatus Aldehydirespirator catecholifindens. Taxonomy (GTDB): domain Bacteria; phylum Actinomycetota; class Acidimicrobiia; order Acidimicrobiales; family Aldehydirespiratoraceae; genus Aldehydirespirator; species Aldehydirespirator catecholifindens. Next base: position 9,374 of record JAPYNU010000074.1, read on the forward strand.
TTGAGATCAAAGATCTGACTGTGCGCTTTGACCAGGTAACCGCCCTTGACGCAATCACTCACAGGTTTGAGCCGGGCACCTCCACCGCAGTTATGGGTGTCAACGGATCAGGCAAAACCACGCTGCTGGAGTGTCTTGCCGGGCTGAAAGAAGCCACCTCTGGGACTATCAGCGGAGTTCCTGAGAATCTGGGATACGTGTGCCAGCACGGCCCCTCAACTTGGATGCCCGTAACCGCTGGTGAAGTGCTGGCTATGGGCCGTTATCGCAGACTGGGCCTACTAGGACGCTTCCGCAGCAAAGACCGAGCCGCCATGGATCACGCCGCTCAACAACTTGATGTTAATGGACTCCGCAGCCGCAGCTTCGGTGAGCTCAGCGGCGGCCAGCAGCAGCGTGTGCGAATCGCGCAAGCGCTGGCTACCGAACCCGATGTGGTCATGCTTGACGAGCCGATCACCGGTCTAGACCTCCCCAGCCAGCAACGCATTCTCAACATGGTCAACGACTGTGCAGAACGCGGCGCGGTTGTGATCATCACCACTCATCATCTTGAAGAAGCCCGCAGTTGTGACTCGGTGATGCTCTTGGCGAATCGTCTGGTAGCTGCTGGGCCTCCTGACGAAGTACTCACAGCCGAACGACTTCGTGACGCTTTCGGTCATCGGCTGCTCACCAACAGAGATAGCGCCAGCGAAGACTCCGACCCAAACCAAGACACTGTCATGATTGACGATCATGGTCACAGCGAGCACGCTCCACATGATTCAATGCATCAGAATCCGATGCATTGTGACCCTTACGCGCTGCGTCGCCGAAACACCTAACACAAGAGACGAGAACACAACGATGCGAGCTCAGAGATGAGCGCTGTCGCCAAACGCGATGTGGCAATAATAGGTGCCGGACCAGCGGGGGCCGCCACCGCTATCAAAGCTGCCGCAGGAGGGGCAAAAGTCACCGTTTTTGAGAAAGCACCCCCCGGACGCGACAAGGTCTGTGGCGACGCGCTAACCCCTCGAGCGGTGACAGCCTTGGCCGAACTCGGGATTGCTCTTGACGAGTCGCATCACATAGCCGGACTGCGAATGATCGCGGGTTCCAGACGGCGAGAACTGCTTTGGCCCGACGGCAACAGGTTCGGATCGGCTGGCGCGGTTTGGCCGCGTCGTGCGCTTGACCATCACCTAATAAAAGCAGCAGAAAACGCTGGCGCCAAGATCCTGTGGAACACCGAAGTGCTGCCAACCATCTCAGATGACGGCAGCGTCGTCGGCGTGGAGCAAGCCGACGGAAGCAGCCGCTGGAAAGCTGAACTAGTAGTGCTCGCTGCGGGCGCACCCGGCGCAGCAGCCCGAATGCTAGGAGCAGAACGGATCGGCAAAGAGCCATACGGCATCGCCATAAGAACATATGCGCCCAGCCCACGACACGCAGAGCATCTCCTAGAGGCTTGCCTTACCCTGCGCGGTGCTGACGGTAGTTGGGTGCCTGGATATGGCTGGCTGTTCCCTGCTGGTGACGGCACTGTCAACATCGGCGCAGGTGTCGCATCCACAATGAAAGGCTTCAAAAGTCTCAACCTCAACCGTCTGTTGAACGACTATCGCGACATGTTCGCCCAAGAATGGGAACTCGGCGACTACCTAGAACGCCCTCGGGCTTGGCGTCTGCCTATGAGCACCGCAAAACGCTACGGCGCAGGCTGGGCTGCAGTAGGTGACGCCGCAGGGCTAATCAACCCAATGAACGGTGAAGGCATCGACTACGGCCTTGAGTCGGGGATGCTGCTAGCCGAAAAGTTTCTGACTGATCCGGGCAGTGCTGCAAGCAGTTACGACCAGATAATCGGTGAACGTTTCGACAGCTTCTTAACCACTGGCAGGCGCTTCTGTTTTTTGATAGGGCATCCCTGGGTGCTGCGAAACGGTCTGCGCTTGACCATGGCATCAGACAGCATCGCCAACATCACGCTGCAAGTGATGGGCAACCTGATAGACAGCGAAACTGAAGGCATGTCAGCGTTGGTGCTGCGGGCTACTGACCGCACCCTGAAGCTCGCCGATCCACTGCTGCGACGAACCCGCTCCGCTGCATGATCATAAGCTTGAGTCGTGAGGAAGCCCGTGAACAACACCAAGGGCAGGGCTGCGTGAAACTGAAACTAAAGACTTCGTGAAACTAGAAGACATCGATTCGGCGCTGCGCGGCGATATTCGCCGTCTGGGCAGCCAACTCGGCGACACGCTCGTCCGACAGCACGGACCTGAGTTGCTTGAGCGAGTAGAGCAAGTGCGCGCCCTGGCTCAAGGCCTGCGCCGCAGCGAAGAAGGCAACACGGCGCTGGCGGCTCTGCTGGCTGATGTTGACTTGGCTGAGGCGGGTCTGCTGGCTCGTGCTTTCACCGTTTATTTTCATCTCGCTAACACTGTCGAGCAGGTGCATCGCATTGATGATCTCACCGAGCGACGAGCCGCTGGTGCTAACCGTTTCGGTGAGATGATCGAACGCCTTCGCAAGCAGGGCTACCCCAACCGTGAGATAGCCGACACTGTTAACACTGCTGAGCTGCGGCCCGTGTTTACCGCTCACCCCACCGAAGCTTCACGCCGCTCAATCCTTGACAAGCTCGCTGAGATCGCCAGGCTTATCGAACGCCGCTCGCAGGCTGGTGCTGATGACACTGCACGAAGACGGGTGGACCGCCGAGTTGATGAGCTAATCGATGCCATCTGGCAGACCGACGAGCTGCGCCGGAGCCGGCCAGACCCTGTGGACGAAGCCCGATCAATGCTTTATTTCCTTACCGAGATCGTGCGTTTCGGGCTGCCGGAACTGCTTGACGATGTCAACACGACTCTCGTTTCGCTGGGTGAGGCACTACATGTTGATCAATCTCCGATCCGTTTCGGTTCGTGGGTGGGCGGCGACCGTGACGGAAACCCGAACGTCACTCCTGCCACCACCGCCGAAGTGCTGAGATTCCAGAGGCAAAGAGCGTTGCGCATTTTGATAGACGAAATCGCGGGCTTGTCATCGGAGTTGAGCGTCGGGCTGGCTGTCTGCGGGGTTTCCGACGAACTCAATGAGCGCTTAATGCAAGACCGCAAAGAGTTCGCAGATGTCACAGCCCGCTTCGACTCTTTGAGCAAAGACGAGCCTTACCGTCAAAGGCTGGCGGTCATTCACCGACGTCTGCTGGACACCGAACGAAGCGCCACCGACACTCCAGCAGCAGGTGCTGCGCCATATGGATCAGCTGATGAACTAGCAGATGACTTAGATGTGCTGGCACGGTCGCTGCGATCCAACAAAGGCGATCTTCTGGCTGAGGGTCGGCTAGCACGAGTGCAACGCATCGTGGCCATGATCGGGTTTGATCTCGCCACTTTGGATGTGCGTGAGCATTCACAACGTCACCACACAGCAATCAGCAGCCTGTTTGAGCCGCTCGGAGTCGATTACCGGTCGCTGACCGCATCTGAATGCACCGAACTGCTTGCCAAAGAGCTAGCAGGCCCCCGCCCGCTGACTTCACCGGGGCGTGTGCTGCCTGACGACACCGAGAACGTGCTTGAACTATTCGCAGTGCTGCGACGCGAGATGGATACTCGCGGCGATCAGATCGTGCGCAGCTACATCGTGTCAATGACCAACAACGCGCACGACATTTTGGCACCGGCAGTTTTAGCCCGAGAGGCTGGCCTGGTTGATTTGCCTTCTGGCGTGGCCCGACTGGGTTTCGTGCCTTTGTTTGAGACCATCGAAGATCTCCGCTCGGCTGGGTCAATGCTGCGTGATCTGCTAGCCGTGAAGCCTTACCGGCACCTTGTGGAACTGCGGGGCAACACCCAAGAAGTAATGGTCGGCTACTCCGACTCCAACAAAGATGGTGGCATCACCACCTCGCAATGGGAGATCCACAAAGCGCTGCGAGCTATCGCCGAGGTAGCAGAAGAAACTCAGGTCGCTATGACAGTGTTTCATGGTCGAGGTGGCACAGTCGGGCGAGGCGGAGGCCCTACCCATGCAGCGATCCTAAGCCAGCCGCCCAAAGCGGTGCGGGGCTCAGTCAAGATTACCGAACAAGGCGAAGTGATCGCCGACAAATACGGCCTACCCCGACTCGCTTACCGCAACCTTGATCTGGCTTTTGCGGCTGTGGTGGAAGCTTCACTGGCGCATCAAAATCCGCGCAACGACCCGAACGTGACCCGGCGCTGGGATCAGGTAATGGAAACAACATCGAGTGCTGCTTTCAATGCCTACCGAGCCTTTATCCAAGCCCCTGGCCTGGTCGAATACTTCCGTAACTCCACTCCAGTGGAGGAATTAACCGAAATGAACATCGGCTCTCGTCCCGCCCGACGTCAGAAATCCGACGAAGGCATCGCAGGCCTGCGAGCTATTCCCTGGGTGTTCGGCTGGACCCAGTCACGTCAGATCGTGCCTGGCTGGTTCGGTGTCGGCACTGGTTTGGCCGCAGCACGCGCTGCGGGTATGGACTCCGATCTCAAACAGATGTACGAATCTTGGCAATTTTTTCGCACGTTTGTCTCCAATGTGGAAATGACTCTGTTCAAAACTGATTTGGCTATCGCAAGCCATTACGTGACGACTCTGGTTGATCCGGCTCTGCACTGCCATTTTGAGGCGGTCTGCGCCGAATACGACCGCACAGTGGCTGAGATCACTGCACTCACAGGCCGTGACCTGCTTGAAGATCTGCCTATCCTGCGCCGCACTTTGACTGTGCGAGACGCATATCTTGACCCGATCAACGTGCTGCAAGCCGATCTGCTGGCCCGTTATCGCAGCGGCTGGGGAGCAAGCCCCCAACAGCAAGAGTTGCTGCTGCGGACGCTTCTGCTAACAGTCAACGGTGTAGCAGCAGGAATGCGTAACACCGGTTAAAACGCACCACCAAATCTGCTGTCATCTGAGCATCTGAGGCCAGCAGGCGGCTTCAGACAAAGCCAGCGGGTTCAGGATTTTTTGAACTCGAAAACTTCGCCACGGTTGATGCTCACCCAGTCGCGTGCTTCAAGATACGGGCGAAAGACATCAGCTATGGCGTTCTCGTCGGCTTGGGATTTGGGCCGCTGAATTTCGTATAGATACCGATATTGCAGCCATGTCGTCACCATGTCCCAAAGCTTGAGGGCTTCAGTGCCGCTGGGGGGCTCAATCAGCACCGGCCCGAATAATGCTTGCTCACCGAAGAACAGCGTCGGCACGCCGAAACCCCCGGCCGCCACCACCCGATCATGCTCTTGGCGCACTTCGTCGTGACTGCTCGGATCCTCAAGAGCTGCGTCAACCGTACCCGGATCGAGACCAATCTCGGCTAGTAGTTGCCTCGCAACATCAGGTTCATGCACCCGTAAACCCTGTTCGTGAAGAGCCCGAGCCGAACGCTCATACCAAGCATCAAGGTGATCCATGCTCTGGCGGCGCAGCAACGCCCCAATACGCATCAGCGACCAGCCGTAAGACCAAGGGCGCTCCCAAGGATGCTTCTTGCCTTCAAAAAGGTTGATCTCCTCAAGACTAAAAAAACGCCAGTTGATCTCGAGCCCGTTCTGGCGGCGCACCTCTCGTATCCATTTCGATGTTTGATAAGCCCACGGACACAACACATCGAAATGAAAATCAACCGATGAGACATCCACCGTGTCACACGATTCGGATGCGGTGCTTGTATCGGCGGTGTCTGAGTCGGCGGTATCTGAGTCGGTGTCAGCGGTGCCTGTGTTGGCGGTATCTGAGTTGGTCACGCCCCAAGCATGGCATGGCTGTGATGCTTCGCCACAAGATCGGCTTCCTGCGTTCGCGTGGGCTGGCATCCACGCGGCTGCGGTAGTGTCAGCAGAGTGAGACATAGCTTCGGGATCGCCAGTTGGGATTGTCAGCAGTGAGCGCAGCAGCAAACAGCAATAGCGCAGCAGGTGCCACAGCGCAGCACAAGCTGCTTGCGCCTGCTTTGCCTAGCAGTCTCGACACTCGCAGCGAGAGCTTCGCGCGCAACCGCGCCGACATGCTTGAACAGCTCGCCGAAATCGAGAGCTTGCTTGACGAAGCTGGCGCTGGCGGCGGTCCAGCAGCCATGCAAAGACTCCGTTCGCGTAACAAACTGCCGGTACGCGAGCGCATCGCCAATGTGATCGACCCAAACAGCCCATTCTTAGAGATCAGCGCGTTAGCGGCCTATGACTCCGATTACACAATCGGCGGTGGGATGGTTGTGGGTGTCGGCGTGATCGGCGGCAACGAATGCGTGATCATGGGCAACGATCCCAGCGTGCTCGCCGGTGCGTTGACTCCTTACGCCAGCAAGAAGTGGATGAGAGCGCTGGAGATTGCCCGCGATAATCACATCCCGTATGTGAGCTTCGTTGAGTCCGCTGGTGCTGATCTGCGTCTTGGTGGCAGCTCAGGCGGCGGTTCGGAGTTCACTGGCGGCAGCGGCTCAGGCGGCGTTCAAACTACCCATTTCGCAGAAACCGGACGCTTTTTCTACGAGATGATTGAGCTGTCCAGAATGCGGATTCCCACAGTTTGCGTGGTTTTTGGATCATCTACCGCAGGCGGTGCTTATCAGCCGGGCTTATCGGACTACAACATTGTGGTGGCCGACCAGTCAAAAATATTTTTGGCTGGCCCCCCACTGGTGAAGATGGCTACCGGCGAAGAATCCGATGACGAAACACTCGGCGGCGCTGTGATGCATGCCGAGAGGTCGGGTTTGGGCGACTATTTCGCAGTTGATGAAATGGACGCGATCCGCATGTGCCGTGAAGTGGTGTCGCATCTCAACCGGCGTAAACCCGGCGGCGGCCCCACCATGAAAACCGACGAGCCGATCCATGATCCTGAGGATCTGCTGGGGCTAGTAAGCCGAGACTTGCGTCAACCTTTCGATATTCGCGAGGTGATCGCCCGCGTAGCCGACGGCTCACGCTTCGAGGAATACAAAGCCCGTTTCGGCACGACGCTGGTGTGCGGCTGGGCTTCGATCTGCGGCTACCCGGTAGGCATTCTGGGCAACAACGGTGTGCTCTACCCAGATTCGGCTCAGAAGGGTGCCACTTTCATTCAGTTATGCAACCAGGCGAACATTCCGCTGGTGTTTCTGCAGAACATCACCGGCTTCATGGTGGGGCGAGATTTTGAGGCTGACGGGATGGTCAAGAAAGGGTCGCAGATGATCAATGCGGTAGCCAACTCCACGGTTCCGCATCTGACGGTGATTATCGGCTCTTCCTACGGTGCTGGCACCTACGGCATGTCGGGACGAGCTTTCGGTAATCGTTTCACCTGGTTGTGGCCCACAGCCAAAATCGCAGTGATGGGCCCTAAACAGATCGCCGGGGTGATGTCGCAGGTGCGCCGTGCCAGAGCAGCCCGCAAAGGCGAACCCTTCGACGAGCAAGCCGATGCTGAGATCGTGGCCCAGGCAGAAGCCATCCAAGAACACGGATCGCAAGCTTTGTGCGCTACCGGTGCTATCAGCGACGACGGGATCATTGACCCACGAGATACCCGCAGCGTGCTGGGCATGTGCCTTTCGGTGGTTCACAACACACCGATCACCGGCACCGAAGGCTACGGAGTGTTCCGACTGTGAACTCCCATCCCGACACGTCCACAACGGTGAAGCCAGTGAAGACCCTGCTAGTAGCAAACCGTGGCGAGATAGCACGACGCGTGTTCCGAACCGCACGAGCTATGGGGATGCGCTGCGTAGCGGTTTTTACTGAAGCCGATCGTGATGCCCCTTTCGTGGCTGAAGCCGACATAGCGATACGTCTCGACAGTGGATATCTCGACGCTGACGCGGTGGTGGCTGCAGCGCTGCGATCCGGCGCAGACGCAGTGCATCCCGGTTACGGCTTCCTGTCAGAGAAAGCTGAGTTTGCTCGGGCGGTAACTGCGGCAGGTTTGGCCTGGGTCGGCCCGAGCCCTGAAGCCATTGAGACGATGGGCGACAAGCTCGCAGCCAAAAACGCTGCTGTAGCTGCGAAGATGCCGACACTGCCTTTCACTGAAGATCCAGACAACGCAACCGAAATCGGCTATCCGCTGATGGTCAAAGCAGCCGCAGGTGGCGGTGGCAAAGGTATGCGGCTGGTGTTTGATGCCGCCGAACTTGAAGACGCTGTCACCGCGGCACGACGCGAAGCGCTCGGCGGTTTCGGTGATGACACAGTGTTCTTGGAGCGTTACCTGCCACGCTGTCGCCATATCGAGATACAGGTTCTGGGCGACATGCACGGCAACGTCGTGCATCTCGGTGAACGCGAATGCTCGATTCAGCGCCGCCACCAAAAAATCATCGAAGAGTCGCCTTCCAGTGCAGTAGATGAGACTCTGCGTGACGCTATGGGCGCGGCTGCGGTGCGTTTGGCGGAGTCAATCGGTTATGTCTCAGCGGGCACGGTCGAGTTGGTGCTTGATGATGACACAGGCGAGTTCTTCTTTTTGGAGGTCAACACCAGGCTGCAAGTGGAGCACCCAGTGACTGAGCAGGTCACCGGAATCGATCTGGTGCGTGAACAGTTGCGGGTCACGGCTGGCGAACCATTGGGATATAGCCAGGCTGACATCAGCTTCATTGGGCACTCGATTGAGGCAAGGCTCTACGCCGAGGATCCCGCATCGGGTTTTTTGCCTGCTGTGGGGACTCTGGCTGCGTTTGCTGCGGCTGTCGAGCCAGCGGTTCGCTGGGACAGCGGCGTTGAGACTGGCAGCGAAGTCGGGCTGGATTTCGATCCGATGCTTGCCAAAGTGATCGCTCATGCCCCGAGCCGGCGCGAAGCTGCTCAGCGTCTCAGTTTGGCGCTGCAGCGGCTGCATCTCGGCGGGGTTGTCACCAACCGGCATTTTCTGGCCAGCGTGCTCGACTCTGAAGCTTTTCTGGCTGGTGACACCACCACCGATTTCATTGAGCGCGTCAAACCAAGCCGCGCTGCGGCCTTCTCGGATGCTCAGTGCCGACGGCTTGCGGTTGCTGCTGCCATGTGGATGCAAGCCGCCGAACGTCAACAAGCCCCCATATTGGGATGGATGCCCAGCGGTTGGCGTCATGGACGACTCCCGGCGGAGCATGTGCGGCTGTTGGTTGAAACCGCCCCAAAGCCGGTTGAGGTGACGGTCGCTTATCAACCCAACCGCGACAGTGCTTTTGAGGTGCGGGCAGCATCCGGCGAAAACGACGACACGGTTGCCACGGCTAGGGTCGTTAGCTGGCAACCTGAAATGCTGGAAGTCGAATGGGACCGATACCGGGTTCGTTACCTGGTTACCGCTGTAGACAACCGGATCTACCTAACCGGCGACACTGAAACCGTTGCCGTTGAGGTGATACCGCGCTTCGCGGCACCCGACTCCGGCCCGGCTGCTGGAAGCTTCGCAGCACCGATGCCTGGAGTTGTGGTGGAGGTGCGAGTCAGCGAAGGTCAGCGGGTTTCAGCAGGTGCGACTTTGGTGGTGATGGAGGGCATGAAGATGGAGCATCATGTCACCGCTCCCGCTGACGGCACGGTGGCGCAGGTTCTGGTGGCACCCGGTGATCAAGTAGATAACGGCTCGCCGCTGCTCGTGTTCGAAGCCGAAGAGTAGTTCTGTGCCTGCCACAAACTCCGACATCTCCAACGGTGCTGCTCAACCGATAAGGGTTTCGCAGCCGATCAGGATCGCTAACTGTTCAGGCTTCTACGGTGACCGGCTGTCTGCTGCAGCCGAAATGGTGAACGACGGCCCGATAGACGTTTTGACAGGCGACTGGCTAGCGGAACTAACCATGCTGATCTTGGCGCGCACGCGGTCGCGTCGCCCCGGCGGCGGTTACGCCCGCAGTTTCGTCAAACAGATGGAACAAGTCATGGGCGAATGCCTTGACAAGGGTGTCAAAGTGGTATCCAACGCGGGCGGGCTTGATCCTCGAGGCTGCGCTGAAGCTGTTGAACAAACAGCACAACGGCTGGGTCTGCACCTGCGGATCGCTTATGTGAACGGCGATGATCTGATGGCACGACTTGACGCGGACTCCCCCGACGCAGTGATGCTGCGATCGTTCATCAACGGCGAGCCCATCACCGATACCAGGAATTTGATCACAGCCAACGCTTATCTGGGTTGCTGGGGAATAGTCGAGGCCCTCAACCGAGGTGCGGATGTAGTAATCACCGGCAGAGTCACCGACGCGGCGGTGGTATGTGGCCCGGCTGCTTGGCATCACGGCTGGGCTAACGACGACTGGGACGCTCTCGCGGGTGCTGTCACGGCGGGGCATGTCATCGAATGCGGCACCCAAGCGACAGGCGGAAACTATTCGTTCTTCACTGAACTGCAAGGCATGACACGCTGCGGTTTTCCGTGGGCGGAGATCGCCTCAGACGGTTCATCAGTGATCGGCAAACACGAAGACACCGGTGGTGCGGTAACGGTGGGCACAGTCACGGCGCAGCTGCTTTATGAGATTGACACGCCGCGGTATCTGGGCCCGGATGTGATTAGCCGCTTCGACACGATCCGGCTTGCACAAACCGCCAAGGATCGTGTCAGTATCAACTCGGTAAAAGGCGAGCCGCCGCCAGACGCTCTGAAGGTCGCGACCAACGAATCAGGCGGCTTCCGCAGCGATATCAGCATTGCACTCACCGGCCTAGACATCGAAGCTAAAGCTGCTCTGGTGCATGACGCTTTTTGGCGGACTTGTCCTTACGATCCAGATGATTACGCCAAAGTAACCGAACGGGTGCAGCGCTGCGACAAGCCTGATCCGACCAGCAACGAGGAAGCCACCGCTTTTTGGCGGCTCAGTGTCTTTGATGATGACGAAGCCAAGCTCGGACGAACTCTGTCTGACGCTATGAACGAACTAGTGCTGGCCACGATCCCGGGAATGTTCTCACCGTCTTTGGCGGCTGGTCCTAGAGCTTTCGGCGTATACAGACCGGCCACTGTGTCGGCTGCAGCAGTGCCGCAGTATGTGACTTTTCTTGATGGTGAACGCACTGTGGTGGATCCGCTGCCTACGGGTTCAGCAGTTGAGGTGCCTGCAGCTGTGCTGCCAGAGGAGATAGCGCAATCATCAGCCACTGCACGCGACTGGGGAGCTGTGACTCAAGCGCCACTGGGCTGTGTGTTCGGCACCCGCTCAGGCGATAAAGGCGGAAACGCCAATCTGGGTGTGTTTGCACGCTCAGCTGAGGCCTTCGAATGGCTAGATGGCTTTTTGACTGTGCAAAAACTCGGTGAGCTGATGCCAGAGGTGGCGGCACTAAAAACAGACCGTCATCGCCTAGCCAACATCTGGTCGCTCAACTTCGTGATCCATGGACTGCTAGGAGACGGGGTCGCTGCCTCGGATCGTCAAGACCCTCAAGCCAAAAGCTTCGGCGAATGGCTACGTGCGCGAACCGCGCCTATCCCCGACTACCTGCTCAACAACCCGACGAACGCAAACAACGATCCACTAAAGGGGGTAGTCACAGCATGAAAGTCGCAGAAGTGCTGCGTGATCTGCTTGATGAGCAGAACAGCCTCGACAAGGTGGTGGCTGCATTGCATGACAGCCAATGGGATCTACCCACCGCAAGCCCACGCTGGTCGATAACAGAGCAGATCGGTCACCTTGCCTATTTCGATGATGCCGCGGTTGCAGCGATCCGCGACCCCGAAAACTTCAAAGACAAGGCTCAACAACTGGCGCGAGCGCTGCAATCAAATGAAACCGCAGGCGACGATTTCACCCTCAACGAATTCCGGGAAATGAACCCGACACAGCGTCTAGCGCATTGGCGTGACTGCCGGTCACGTCTCGAAATAGCCGCCGCCACGCTCGGTGAACACGACCGAGTTATCTGGTATGGGCCGTCGATGGGTGCCAAATCTTTCTTGAGCGCTCGACTGATGGAAGCTTGGGCTCACGGCTGTGATGTGCGCCAGGCTGCTGGAGTGCAACTGGAAGCCACGATGCGGCTGCGTCATGTCGCTCAACTCGGTGTCATCACACGCGGCTGGTCATACATCAACCGTGGGCTGCCCCCGCCTGACGGTGACGTTCGTGTGGAGTTAGCAGCTCCCGACGGCGGAGTCTGGCACTGGGGCGATACCGCAGCCGCAGCAGGCAACGCAGTCACAGGGCCTGCTCTGGATTTCTGTTTGGTGGTAACGCAACGTCGTCACTTGGCCGATACCAAACTGCTAGTCGCTGGCCAGCACGCCCACGAGTGGATGTCGATAGCTCAAGCCTTCGCAGGCCCGCCCACCGACGGCCCGTCCGCAGCTTCTGAGCACAGTAAGGCGACTTCGGGAACCAGCTCGTGAGCCTTGTCAAGGTCGCACGCGATGACCGGGGCGTGGTCACGGTCACGCTAGACAGCGAATCCAACCGCAACGCTTTGAGCAGAGCACTTCTGAGCGAACTCAGCAACATCCTTGACAACGCCGAAGCCGACCCAGAGGTGCGAGTGGTGATACTCACCAACACTGGAAGAGTGTTTTGTGCGGGTGCTGACCTTTCGGAGATGCGCCCACAACGCCAAGTCGAATCTGGTGCCCGCGCAGACGACTCTCCCGTTGTGGCTGGTGCCAGCGATCTGTTCAGCCGGTTCCGTCAATCCACGAAACCTTATGTCGGCCGTATAGCAGGACACTGCGTGGCTGGAGGCATGGGACTAGCCGCGGCTCTTGATATTTCTATCGCCAGCGAAGACTCCCGATTCGGGTTCAGTGAAGTCCGTGTTGGTGTGGCACCTGCCATGATCTCAGTGGTCTGCCTGCCGAAAATGCGTCACGCTGACGCAGCAGCAGCTTTTTTGCGCGGCAACCGCTTCACGGCGCAACAAGCCGCCGACATGGGCCTGATCAACACGGCTGTGCCAGCCAACAAACTCGACTCCGAAGTGGAGGCAGTGGTCTGCGATCTGCTCGCCGCAGCTCCAGGGGCTTTGGCCGCATGCAAACAGCTACTGAGCCGTGTGCCTCAAATGTCTTTCGAAGACGCCCGCGTCTGGACTGAACAGTTCTCGGCTGAACTGTTCGCATCCGAGGAAGCTGCCGAAGGCATGGACGCCTTCTTGAACAAGCGCCCACCAAATTGGGCACCCAACAGTGGCGGTTGAAACTTCCGCAGCGCTAAGTGCCAGCAGGGTCGGGAACGGTTTCGTCGCTGGTGAGCATCTCAACCTCGGCAACTAGACACGCCGACACTGCCGCCCGCGCGATCTCTTCGCAACGCTGCAGATCTTGCGTCTCCAGAGGACTGATCACCACCAAAGTCACACCGAGACCATCGTCACGCACTAGGTTGGCGCATAGAGCCGCGGCTTCGTCTGACCAGTCAACCTGCTGAGCGTCTTGGCTCTCGTTTTGCTGCTTATCGTTGGGCTCGAATGCGCTCACGTCGCAGCAGGGCGGTGCTGGAGCGGTGTTGAGCTTGGCCAAAAGCGTGTCAACCTGATCTGTGGTAAGTGGAGTGGTAAACGCAAACGACGTAGTCTCGCATCCGACTACTTGATAAAGGCCTGCCCCGAGGTGGCAGGTCTGCACACCAGACGAAGTAAGAGTCAAAGTCGGAGGGTCGCCGCCTTGGAAACCCAACATTCTGGTAAGCATCCGAGCATCGGGCGCTGCCAGCACCAGTTGCCGGAACTCGGCGGGATGCATCGCGCAGCGAGGATCGGTCATAGGTCCGATTGACCAAGCATGACCGCTGTCGCTGTTGAGTTCGAGTCTTGCGCCTGGCAGATGAAAGACCAAAGCTGCTGCCATCTGCAGAGTGTCAGCCGCGAAACTGCTTGTTTGCATGAAAATTCTCCTTGCGGAACGTATCCGTGGTGGGATTACGTGATGGGATTAAAACGAGGCGCGCCCAAAGAGCACACCGAAATAACACAGGAGGTCGTCTAGCAACACAACAGAGACGACCACGGGAGCGAATCCCTCAACAAAAGGGACTTCTGCGGGCGCTCCTATCCCAGGGCCGTGACTTCCATGCTTTCAAACTCAGAACACAGCGATACGCGTCAGCGACTCTAACCAGCCTGTCGCGACTATGCCAAATCTTTCTTGTGGCGGGCTGAGTTCCAACTTTCGGCAGCAACTACCGACAAGGAGTGACCGACTCCAGCTACCGCAGCGACGAACTGCCTTCCGTTTCGTAGAGTTTGCCGTCGTCAATGTCGTAGACGAAGCCCCGAATGTGATCGGTGTGCATCAAGAACGGCGATTCCTGCAACCGCTTGATCGACTCAACCACGTCATCGTAAGGATCAGCGAAAGCCTGCACTTTCCAGCTTGGGCATATCCCTGTCTCAGCTTCGAGGCTTGCTAGGAAACCCTGCTCATCCAGATTCTGCATACCGCATTTGGTGTGATGTATCAGCACTACCTCGCGTGTGCCCAGCAGCCGCTGCGAGATGCATAACGAACGTATCGCGTCGTCGCTGATCACTCCCCCAGCGTTACGGATCACATGCGCTTCACCTTCACGCAAACCCAAGATTCTGTAAACATCCATCCGGGCGTCCATGCAGGCAACCACTGCTACATGCCTCGACGGCGGCGCTGGCAGTCCAGCCGAGTCGAAAGCTTGCGCATAGTCGGCGTTGGCTGCCAGCAGCTGCGGGGTGTGCAGAGGTAAGTCGTTCATTGCAGCCAGGTCGGTGTCGTCATTAAGTATTCGCGCTGTCAAGAGATTTCCAGCAGCCGCAGCAGTTGACCAGAGCCTTCTAGCTCTACTTCGAATACGCCGGGGATGTCTGCACGGAAAGCGAAATGAGCGGGACTGTCTTCGGCCACGGCACGCAAAATGTCGTATCCGTGAACGTGTACTTCCTCTTCGGTGTTGGAGATCACCATCAACGCAACCACCGAACCCAGATCAACTTTGACGCGCTGTGTGCCGCCGACCACTTTGCCGTCCGCCACATCAACGCTGATCATCTGAGTGGCATCGGCCAAATCCGCATCCCAGGGGGTGGCTTCGCCAGCAGATCCATGATCGTGGTCGTGGCCTTCGTGGTCGTGACCATCGTGATCGCTTTCGCTGGTGGCTTTAGCAGTGTCCGATTCAGGTGCCATCACGACCACCGTGTCATCGATTATCTGTCCGTCTACTGCCATCGGGGAATGGTCATTAGCTGATAGCTCCACACGGATCAGGTTCTCGCCGGGCTGCAACGAGTCAATGTGATGCCACGCGCCGTAGAGACGTGAAATCTTCTCACCGTTTATGTAGAGATGCATGTGTCCCTGGCCATCGATGTGAGCGGTGGAAGCATTCTGCGGCACTATCTCGAAGTTGCTGGTATCGGCGTGCAGGTTCCAGCCCGAGGCCGGGTCTTCGATGACTTGGATCGTGACAGTAGGCACCGGAAGACCCGCTGCGACCTCAATCGCTGTGTCGTGGTCGTGGTGCCCGCCATGTTCATGATCATGGTGCCCATCGTGGTCGTGGTTCGCTTCGTTTGCCGACTCGCCGGTCTGAGCTGCTGGAACGACAAGATCAGCAGCAGCTTCAGCGGTGGTGGAGGAAGCTGTTTCGCTGCTGGAGTCGCCGCCGCCGCAGGCCGCTGCGGTCAAGGCAAGCACCACCGCCACCACTGCTGCTGTTGTTGTTGTTGTTGTGAGTCTCCGAGGAGTTCGTGTCATGGCTTTTTTGCTGATCCTTTCGCAAGAGCTGTGCGGTCAAGACCGCCTAGCTGCTTAGTCGTGCAGGTAGCCCACTGCGCTGTGAGCAGTGAAGAAGGATTCTCCTCCTAAGAGAGCATTAAGAGGACGCAGGAATAGTTGTGAGTTTACTGCGCTGCAGTGGTGTCATTGCCGCTGCTTGTCCGGCGATGACTGGCACCTGCTAGACACTAGCAACGCCGCATCTAGCGCTGCCGCTGCTCAAGAGCAGAGCCCATACCAACCCGAAAGGCCGAAACGCATGTCCAAAGTCGCAGTTTTCTCCAAAGTCGCCTGCAAAGAAGGCAGCAACGCCGAACTTGAGGAGGCTATGAAAGACATGGTGGCAGGCGCCGAAACGATCGACGGGGTGGAGCTGTATTCGTATCACCGCGCCGAGGACGGCAGCTACTGGTTCTTTGCGTTGATGTCGAACATGGATGCCACCATGAGCCACGGCCAGCACCCGTCGTTGCAGGCTGCGATGGGTGCTGCTATGCAAGCAATGGACGGACATCCCGAGGTGACTTTGACCACACCCATAGCAGCCGCCGGTTTCGACATCTAACAAACATCTAACATGCGCCGATGCCGCTGCTAGACAGCGCAACTGCCGCTGTGATTGATCTGTCTAACGGTGGCGGTCGCTGGGTTTGGGCCAGCTAGGTGACGCGCCCCCGTCAAGCACGATCACTTCACCGTTGATATAGACGGCATCATCTGAAGCCAAAAACACTGCCACAGCAGCGACATCTTCGGGCGTGCCGTAACGGCGCAGCGGGATTCGCTGCATCCAATCCGCGTTGAGTTCTGGCTCGGCCAAAGCTGGAGCGGTCATCGCTGTGGAGATAATGCCTGGAGCTATGCAGTTGACACGTATTGCGTAAGGGCCAAGCTCGGCGGCAACACAGCGAGTCAACGCGGTTATGGCCGCTTTGCTGGCGCTGTAATGAGATGAGTCGGTGAACGCAACATGAGCGCTGACCGATGCCATATTGATGACCGCACCAGGACGCTGATCACGCAGCCAGCGACGCACCAAAGTTTGAGTAACAACGAAGACGCTGCCGACGTTGACGGTCATCATCGTGTGCCATTGCTCGTCGGTGATCAACTCAAATCGGGAGTTGCCAAAGACTCCGGCATTGTTGACGACCACATCAACACAGCCGAACTCAGATTCGGCGGTTTCAGCTAGTGCCTCTACTTCGCTGCGTTTCGTTACATCGGTTGGCACAGCAAGCGCGGTGCCTCCCGAAGCGGTGATCTCATCCGCGAGCCGTGACACGGCCACATCATCAATATCGGCCAGAACAGTGGCGCAACCCTCGTTTGCGAAACGAGCCGCAATCGCCTCGCCGATGCCGTTGCCAGCACCGGTCACGATGGCTGTTTTACCAGCGAGGCGGCTCACAGCGACAGTCTGTCGGTTTCGACTATGGCGGCGCTGCTGGCACTAGACGGCGACTGTGTCATAGAAGTCATAGAAGCACCGTGTATGTGCTGGCGGTGCTGATGGCAGCCGTCGTCATAGAAGCGTTTTAGAGCGTTGCGATAGACGCTCATTAGCTGTTCGTCGGATGTGTTTGAGCGCTCCCAAACTTTGATCTGAGCATCCAATTCTGCAATCGCTGCCATCTCGTCTACTCGCACCACTCGTCCAGCGTTGACAATGAGTTCACCGTCAACATAAAGCTCGTCAAGTCGCGCTCCCCGATGCCGTAGTTCGTACCAGAAGCCGTCTGCGTCAACCGGCGGCTCAATGCCAAAGTCCCATGAAGCGACCGCCAGATCCGACTTGAGCTCGCCGGATGCAAGCGCATCGTGTGCATGTGTATCGGGTGCTGAATCCTCACAGCGGCCTGCAACAACATGACCGTGAGCAACAACAGCGTTATGCAGAAATTCGCTGATCGCCGGGCTGCGAACCGCTTGATGGACGGTTCTTGCCAGTTCCCATTCTCTGAGCATGTCACCAGACTCAAAGACTGCCAAACTGTCAAGCCCTAAAGCGACCTTAATACCGCGTTGCATCAAGTCACTCAGTGGTGCCACACCAGAGCTGAGCCGCAGATTAGAGCTTGTGTTGATGACAACGCTCACCTCGCGCTCGGCGAGTTTGTCGATCTCTTCGGGACGCAGCCACACTCCGTGTGCTACTGCCAACCTCGGGCTTAGCAGACTGATTTGGTCGAGATGCTCAATCAGCCCATCTGGGTAAGCGGCATCCGCCCACTGTCTTTGACGCTGACTTTCGAGCAGGTGCATATGCAAACGATGACCGCCTGTGGCTGAGCATTCCGCTACTGCCTGCAATGCTTCGTCGCTGCACCATTGAGGCCCGATCGGCCCGAGCTGAACATCAAGGCCTGGTGGCGCAAGATCAACAATCGCTTGGAAGGCTTCGAGCTGTTCAGCCAACGTCGGAGGCTCGCCAAAAAAGTGATCTGCCACAGCTGTTTTCCAGGCTTGAGGCACACGATCCAACAGAGCCGCCAGGTCACCGTAAAGCGAACTCGCGCGATCCATGATCGGCACAACCAGCGCGACACGCACCCCCACATCCACTGCGGCTGCGATGATCTGCTGTGCTTCGGTGACGGTGCTGCGCAGATCAGCCGGATCATGAACCAACACCAGCGAAGACACACCCGAGCGAGCTGCTTGGCACAGCGCCACCACCGTGGTCGTGTAAGGATCTAAGTTTGGGAGACGGCGAAGTCCCGCAAGCCACAGCTCAAGGGGCTGATCCCGTGAACCGAAACGGTCTGGGCTATAGGGCCGGCCGTGATCATGCGCGTTGGACAGGGGCTCAAAGGCGATGCGTTGAACACCTGTCGGCGAGCTTGGATCGGTCCGCTCACCGACGAGCTTCCCGCCTGCGCTGAAAGCTCGTCCAGTGACCTGACGGGGTTCGCCGCTCACCGGTGACGCCATGTCGGTGTCGCCTTCGCTGCGGCGAACCCCTGATCCAGGTCCTGAACCCATGAGACTCAGCGGGGTTTTGCTCAAATCCCTTCGAGGATTTCGGTGGTCATAACCTCATTGGCGGGAACTCGTGTCTCGATACCACCAGAGTCGAACAGGAACTGCTCCACATCCGTGAAGACGCTCTCGTCGATCCACAGCAAGCCGTTGGGGTGACCTTTGATGAGATCAACCTGCGCTACAGCCGAACCGGTGGCCTCGTCAAGAGTCTGCCCGTTCTCGTCGCCGTAAAGGTCTTGCACGACTCGGGCCATCTCTTCAGGATTGTCAACCGCATACTGGAAACCACGCTGATCAGCGCGCATCCAGCGGATCAACTCGTCTTTGCGGTTGTTGAGTGTGTCCTCAGACGTGAACAGCACATTCGAGTAGCTCCGGTCACCGAGGTCTCCAATGTGAGCGAACACCACGTCAAGACCCTGAGTCTGCAGCGCCACCCCTTGGCTCGTTGAGAACCCCATGAAGGCAGCAGCACCTCCGTTGACTAGCAACGCTGGATCGCCGGTATCAGGAACCAAGTCAATGTCGCCAATGTCAATGGAAGCAGCTTCGAGCAGTGTCTCAAACTGGGTGCGGTAGCCGTTCTGCACGCCGATGGTTTTGCCGACCATGTCTTGCAACGACCTGACCGGATTATCAGCGAACGAAATGAACGCCAACGGTGAACGATGGAAAATTGCACCAATCGCCACGATCGGGGCACCCGCAGCGCGCGACAAGATCACACCTGACACATCCGCGTCGCCGAGCAGAGCCGCTCCCGAAGCGACATCTGCTGCGGGGTTGATGCCTGGACCACCGGAAATGAACTCGGCGTTGATGTTCTCTTCCTCGAAGTAGTCATTCTCTTCGGCCATGAAATGACCGCCAAACTGGACGAGCTTCAGCCAGCCCAGCTGGAAGCTGATATCGGCTGCTGTTGTGGCCTCGTCATCATCACCGCAGGCGGCGAGTATGGCAGGAGCACCGAGGAGCAGACCTCCGGCGAGAGCCGATCCCTGCAGCATGCGCCGCCGGGTCATCGGTTGTTGAAATATTTGCTGTTGTGGCATTTATCCCTCCCTGGGTTTGGTTGGCCAGCACCGCTTTTGCGGCGAACTTGAAACTGTCATGGCTGAAGCGAGACACGCTCTTGTCCCGCTAGGTGTTTAAGAACTTCCCGCTCCAGAACTCGTGCCGCGAAGAAGAGACCAATCGACCAGACAGTTGCTACTACCACAACCGCCCAGACAAGATCGCTTCTGATACCGGAAGCTCCCCGCACGAGTTCGACACCGAGACCCTGATTACCGGTTAAGAGTTCAGCGAGCATTGCCGCCAACACCGCAGCACGGGCACCGTCTTGCACACCCGCGAACAAAAACGGCAGCGCAACCCTGATTCTCACATACCAAAGCTCTTGCGGGAACGATGCGCTGTAAAGACGCATAAGTTCGCTCATGTCATCAGACACTGCCCGTAAACCTTCAGCGAAATACGCAAAGATCGGAAAGAAAGTGACAATCGTGACAGCGACAACACTGGTCCTGAAGCCACGCCCAACAATCAGAGTGATCAAAGGTGCCAAAGCGATCACCGGGATCGTTCTGAGCACAATCGCGAACGGCAAAACAGTGCGCTCAAGTGTTCGGGAAGTAACAACAATCGCAGCGAGCACAGCAGCGAACACGGTTGACAGCGCCAGCCCGAAAACGGCGGCTCGCATCGTGACCCAGGACGCGCTCGCCAGATCGTCGCGTCTGTCAACTACAGCCTCAAAAGTGGCGGCCGGGCCAGGCATAAAGAACGGATCAATATCAAAGAGGTGAATGATCGCCCACCATGCGATGATCACACCAGCAATAACAGCAGCGAGTTTGCCTAACGACACAAGACTGCGATCAACGACACCTCTGTCACTTCTGCGGTTGTTGACTCTGCGCTTGATCAAAGTGCGAACCACGCCACTGAGATTGCTGACTTGACGAGCGGTGCTGGGGTTAGACATGACCGAACCGCCTAATGGCCACTGATGTGATGAGGCTGACCACAAAGTAGGCACCGATTGATAACACCACTGTGACAGCGATAGTGAGCCAAGTGAGCGGCACATTAAAACCGAACAAGGCTGTGGACATCAATGTGCCTAAACCTCTCGCCCCGCTTCCGCCGGACCATTCAGCGATGATTGCGCCGAGTATCGCTCCAGCCCCAGCGGCACGCAGTCCTGCAACAGCGAGCGGCACCGCGCTGGGCATTTGCAGCCGCATGACACGCTGCCAACGGCTAGCCGAGAGCAGCTCAAAAAGCTCAGCTCGGTCTTTGGAAACATGCGTCAATCCTTCAATGGCACCGATCAGCATTGGAAAGAAACTGGCGATTGCGGCGATAGTTATTCGCACCGCCGAGCCTCGCTCTAGCCAAAGCACAAGGATGGGCGTGAGAGCGATGAGCGGCACCGACGCAACAACCACCGCAGCCGCGTAGACGGAGCGTCCCATCTTGGGAGCAAAAGCCACGATTAATGCCAAACCGAAAGCGGCTGCTGCGGCGGCTAGGAAACCCCACAGCGATGAGATCAGCGTCGGGCGTGAGTGAAACCACAGCAGTTCGTGTCGGTCAAGTAGCTCGCTGTAGATCTGCGCTGGCGATGCAACAGACCTCGGAAGCGATCCTGCGGAATGCGCAGACTGCCAAACCGCAATCGCTACAACAAACACAACCGCAGGTAAAACCAGGTCGCGCAGCCGTTTCATGGCAGCACCCGCCTTATGAATGCACCCAGTTCTTTGCTGTGCCGCCTCATTGCAGTGCCTCCCCGAAGAGGGCTTCACGTAGCGCGTTCTCAACAGTGTGAAACTCAGCAGTTTTCATCTGCTCAAGTGTGCGTGGGCGCTGCAACGGCACTTTGATGCAGGCTTGGATCCGCCCCGGACGTGCAGATAACACAATCACTTCATCGGCGAGCAGCGCAGCCTCGCTAAGCGAATGGGTCACCAAAACCGCAGTGGTGCCGGTTTCTGACCAGATTCGCAGCAGTTCTAAGTTGAGGCGTTGACGGGTGATCTCATCAAGCGCGCCGAAAGGTTCATCAAGCAGAAGAACCTCAGGTGCCAGCACTAAAGCACGCGCGATAGCCACACGCTGGCGCATCCCACCAGACAGTTCCGCTGGACGGGCAGCCTCGAAACCTTCTAAGCCCACCAGTTTGATCAGATCGCTGACACCGGCGCGGTTGTCACTGCTGCGTTGACGTGAAAGCTGCAACGGCAGACGGATATTGTCGACAACGCTGCGCCACGGCAGCAGAGCATGATCCTGAAAAACGAAACCGATACGGCGCTGACTCCGCAACTCCGACGGCGCACGACCACCGACAGTGACACTGCCTTTGGTGGGTTGCAACAAATCCGCGATGAGCCGCAGCATTGTGGACTTGCCGCAACCGCTCGGTCCGATTAATGCAGCAAAACCGCCATCAGCGACATCAAAGCTGACCTCATCAAGAGCAATCACAGCATCAGCACCCTTACCGAAACGCATACAGACATCCTTGACGTGGATGCCGCCTTCATGGGTGTCGTGAGTGTCGTGTCTGTCTGCGGTCATCATCGCTGTCTCGCCTCAGTCACCGTCCACAGCAGGCATACCGTCGGCATTTACGCCGATACCAACACCAACAGTGCTGCGGGCTGCTTCAACTACGTCAGCGGCACTAGGCATCACTTGGCGTTCAAGATCAGGATTGAACGGCATCGGCACATCGGTGTTGCTGACACGGCGCACTGGTGCTTTCAAATCACTGAACGCGAACTCGGCGACTGTCGCTGCCCATTCACTGGCAGCACCACAGGTTGGGTAGCT
This sequence comes from Candidatus Aldehydirespirator catecholifindens, assembly GCA_028283245.1. Lineage (GTDB taxonomy): Bacteria > Actinomycetota > Acidimicrobiia > Acidimicrobiales > Aldehydirespiratoraceae > Aldehydirespirator > Aldehydirespirator catecholifindens. Next base: position 31,883 of record JAPYNU010000074.1, read on the forward strand.
CTCGTCAACAGCTATGAAACGGCCCGTCTTGGCGACACTGTCAATAACGAGTTGCTTATCCCACGGTTTGAGGGTGCGCAGATCAATGACTTCAGCCTCAATCCCGTCGCTAGCTAGCACTTCGGCGGCTTCCATGCAGCGATGCACAGCCAGCCCAGCAGAACAAATAGTCACATCGCTGCCTTGCCGTTTGATTTCGCCTACCCCTAGCGGTATCACCAGCTCGCCTTCAGGTACTTCGGCTCTGGTTGCACCAAGTGACAACTGATTCAAAAACACCACAGGGTTATCGTCACGAATCGCCGCTTTGAGCAAGCCTTTAGCGTCGAAGGGATTACTCGGCACTACCACTTTGATGAGCGGCATGTTCATAAACAGCGGATGCATTGGCTGGCTGTGATGCGGGCCAGCACCGAGGCCGCCACCGTTTTGAGTCATGAACACGACAGGCAGCGAGGTTTGCCCACCAAACATGTAACGCATGTTTCCTGCCTGGTTAGCGATTTGATCCATCGCCAGATACAAGAAAGTGCCGAACATTAGATCCACCACGGTTCGCAAGCCGGTGGCTGCCGCACCTATGCCAGCACCAGCGACAGCCAACTCTGAAATAGGAGTATCAATAACCCGATCAGGGCCGAACTCGTCACATAAGCCGCGTGTTCCTGCGAACACTCCTAAGCGAACGTCTTCGCCTATCAGGATCACCGACTCGTCGCGGCGCATCTCTTCGGTTAGGGCTTGGCGGATTGAGGCTATGTATGTGTTACGGCTCACGATTACGCCACCCATCGATCCTCTAGCAACACGGCTTCGGTGGGATCATCGCTGTTACGTGCGAACTGAACCGCAGCATCAACCTTGTTAACCGCTGCGGCATCAATAGTTTCGAGTTCGGCGGCTGATGCAAAGTTGAAACTCAACAGATCTTTATGTATTCGGTTCAGTGGATCGCTTGACTCTGCTGCGGCTAGTTCGTCGTCTGAACGGTATTTCTGACCGGCTAGGAACGCGTCTTCGCCTTCAGCATGATCGCGGCGGTGCGTTTTGGCTTCGATAAGGGTGGGGCCACCACCTTGACGAGCGCGTGCCACCGCCTGCTGCGCCAGCAAATGCATCTCTAGGGGATCGGATCCGTCGACGATCACGCCAGCAATGCCGTAACTAGCGGCGCGTTCAGCCACGTTTTCGATGTTCATAGCATCGGTAGCGGCAGTGAACTCACCGTATTGGTTGTTCTCGCAGACGAAAAGCACCCCAAGATTCAAAGTTGATGCCAGGTTGAGTGACTCGTGGAAGCTTCCCTCGTTGGCGGCACCGTCACCAAAGAAGGTCACTGCCACCTGATCCGTGCTTCGGGTTTTGGCGCTGAGCGCTGCCCCAACCGCAATCGGGAGTCCGCCAGCAACGATGCCACAAGCACCAAGTACACCTTTGGAGAAATCGGCGATATGCATCGAACCGCCTTTGCCTTTGCAATAACCGGTGACCTTGCCAAACAGTTCGGCCATCATCCGGTCGGGATCACCACCTTTAGCGATTACATGACCGTGACCGCGATGAGTGGAGACTATGTAATCATCGTCACGTAAAGCCGTGCAGACACCTGCAGCGATGGCTTCCTGACCGATATAAAGATGCACGAACCCGGGAAGCTGCCCTTGGCGAAACAGCATGCCTACCCGCTCCTCGAAGCGTCGAATCAGCACAACACGGCGGTAAATGTCGAGCGCTGTGACAGCCCCGACAGACTTCTTGTCAATGGGATCACTGACGACTTGATCACTGTCGACGTGATCGCTTTGGACTTGCTGGGTTTGCTGGGTGATCGGCTTGATAGACACGGCTTGCTCTCAGGTCACCAGCGCGGCTGAACTCACAGCGAGCACATGACTGGCCGTGACGATCTGATCCACCTCAATGCATTCGTCAACCATCGGCCAGGTAGGGATAAAACCGGGCCCGTATTCAACGCAGGTAATGCCAACACCTTTGAAATGGCAAGTGTCAGCGGTTGCTCCGATGCGATGCCCAGCACCGACATGCGGGCGAGAACCGGTTATGTGTTCATGGGCTTTGATGATCTCTGCCACCACCGGAGCGTCCTGTGGAGTTGCCGGGCGTGCAGGCATGTTGGGCTGCTGCTGTGACTGCGGGACGATCAGTTCGTAACGAAACTCTGGGTCTTGTTGAGCGATGCCATCAAGCAACGCTGTCAGATCAGCCGCAACATTTGCTTCGGTCATGCCTGCAACGATTCTGAGATCAAACATGAGTGTCGTGCAGTCCTGATAGTGGCTGATGTCACGCACCGCTACTCGCGGAAACCCAGGAACCAAAGGATCAGGATCAAAACGGACCCAGCCTCCGTCGGTGACCCTCTTGAGGGGTTGATATGCCGGTCCGAGCGCTGCCAACACCTTCGCAGCTTTCTCAATCGGATTGACGTATGGCACACGAGCCTTGAACTCGCCGAGCACTCGGATCCGACCCTGCACGTAACCCACCGACACGACCCCCACATCAAGATCACCGGCTTCGGAGACCACACAGAAGTCAGGTCGATAACCACTATCGATCAGATGCAAAGCCCCGACTCCCCCGCCGGTCTCCGCCACCACACAAGCAACAATCAGATCGCCTTTGAGCCGACGGCCGCTACGACGCACCGCTTCGGCGGCAGTGATGTTGGCAGCCACGCCCGCTTTCATGTTGATAGCACCAAGACCGTAAAGAAAGCCGTCGGCGATCTCAGCACCGAACGGATCGAACTTCCACAGATCCTCGCGGTAAGGACGTCCGTTCCAGTCACTAGTGTCGGTATGTCCGCAGAGCATCAACGACGGGCCTGTGCCATTGCCTTCTAGGCGGGCGATGGCTTGATGAGTTACCTTGCCGTCACGCAACGGCACCTCTTGAAGGTCCACTTCATAGTCGCGTGCTGAGAACCAGTCGGCGAGCCAGTGAGCCAGATCCGATTCTCCCCACAAAGGCGAAGGGATGCGTATCAGCTCCTGTGTCAAACCGACAGCTTCGTCGGGAGCAAGCACATCAAGAACATCGGTGGGGGCGTTCATGGCTGCTCCTGCTCCCGAGCTTGATCTGGCACGACTGCCCAAACGTCAATGCCGACCTGAGCTCCGCCCCAAAGCGATGCCACGCCGATGGTGTTACGAGTGGGAAACGGCTCGCTGACATATTCACGGTAAATACGGTCCATGTCGTCGAAGCGTTCAATATCAACAAGTGACACATTGATGCGCACCACATCAGCCCAAGACGCTCCAGCGGCACGCAAAACGTTGCTGATGTTGTCGAGCGCTTGGCGCAGTTCCGGCTCGAAGCCGCCTGCTACTAGTCCTGAACCGTCGGGCGCTGTTCCCAAATAACCAGAAGTCACGACGAGTTGCCCGGCGATGCGGGCCTGCGAATATGCACTAGACGGCACAGCAGCAGCTTCGCTTTGCACGGCGATGCTCATGGGGTGCCTCCCTGGGATTCAGCCGATGCCACAGCTCGCGCTGAGGCTTCCGTCGTGGCTGCAACGCCATTGAATGCATTGGTGCTCGCGCCGTTGCTATGCCGGGTGCTGCGCAGGCGGGCCTCTTTCAAATAGTTGTAGACAGTTGCTCTCGACAATCCGAGTTGCTCTGCCACGATCGGAGCTGCCTTCTTGACTTGGAAAATGCCTCTGGAATCAAGCCGCGAAACAAAGTCGATTTTGCCGTCGCGGCTCAAGAAACAAGGCTCACCCTCTATCTCTGCCAACGTCTCAGAAATGATCCCCCGGATGGTTTCGTTTATGTCATCAGAAAGCATCTCCGAGACAGCATCGTCAACTCCGTTGAGGGTCATGGCACCAACAATCTTTTCGATTTCGCTAAGCGCAGTGATGTCGTAGTTGACGCAGAACGCTCCATAAGCGTGACCGTCATCATCACGCAAGAAGATGGTCAGCGACTTCATCACCCGATCACCGCCGAGACGGGTCTTATAGCAGTAGAGATCGGAGTCGGTGTCACCAGCGCGCGCCCGCTCAAGCAGTAGATCGGTGGCCGCTCCACCGAGCTGGCGACTGCTGACGTTGCCCTCAATGTGAACGATTGAGTGCTCAAAGTCCGCGAAGTCGTGGATCACTACCTCACACAACGGCGCGAACAGTCGTTGCAGCGCCACCGCTAGCTGGCGCAGCAGAGCAAATGTTGCTTCGCGCCCTGACTCATTCATTGGATCAACCGCGCACCGCTATCGCTTCGATCTCGACTAGGCCACCAAGGGGAAGTCTCACCACCTCGAACGCCGACCGGGCCGGGGCTACACCCTCAAAGAATGTGCTGTAGACCTCGTTGACAGCGGCGAAGTCGTCGAAGTTCGCTAAGAACACGGTTGTCTTGGCAACAGCAGCCATTGATGAGCCAGCTTCTTTGAGGATCGCGGCCAGGTTGGTTAACGCTTGCCTGGCTTGGGCGGTGACGCCGCCTTGCACAAGCGCCCCGATGGCGGGATCAATGCCGATCTGACCAGCCACGAAGATCAGCGAATCGGTGACGATCGCCTGCGAGTAGGGGCCCACAGGTGCTGGAGCATTTGGTGTGTTGACGGGGATGAGTTGTGGTGCCGATGACAATTGCTTCTCCTGACTGATTCTCCTGACGGACAGCCCCAAGGTGAGGCGTGCGTGTTGCTTCAAGGCAATCTAAGCGCGGTTTAGACATCTTGTCAAATAGTTAGTCATTCTGTAGAGATTTCGGATGATTTGTCCGATCAATGTCGTCACAGCCTTGAATTTTGACAAAACGTCAAGTAGATTCGCTTGATGAGCTGGCATGGCTTGTATTAGCGCGATACGCTCTACCAGAATGCCTACATTGACGGGACCTGCCAGAGCACTGTCAGCCTGGTTCAACCCTTTGAGTAGCTGGCTTAACCCTTTGAGTAGACTGAGCACAAGTTGAAAAGCGTAGGAGCATATGGAGGTGGCCGATGATCGCTCGAATACCCTTGCTTTTGGCACCCCAGGCCGAAGGTGGCTACACCGTCACTTCCCCGCTGATACCAGAGTTGATAACCGAAGGCGACACTATTTCGGAGTCGCTGGACAACGCAGCGGATGCCTTCACGGCCGTTGTTGAGATCTATGAAGACAGAGGCCACTCGTTGCCATCAAGCATTCGTATAGACGACACAAATGGTCCGGTATCCGTTGAAGCATTTATCACTGTTCCGTGAGATACAGAGACGCTGCACGGAAACTGTCCAAACTCGGATGTCATGAGATACCTCGCAGAGGCGGCGGCTCTCACCGCAGGTGGTGCAATCCTCGCACTCAAAGAGAAGCCGTGCTGCCGGACTGGGGCGGGCGCGATCTAAAGATCGGGACTCTACGTTCCGCTGTTAGCCAACTTGCGCTCAGCTGGAAGGAGTTTCAGGATGCCTAAGTGTGTCCTCACCTAGTGGGGGCACCTGACAGACTGCAAGATTGGGTGCAGTCGCCTAAGTTTGCTTGACGGACTCGTATTGCTCATAGTAGTGAGAAGCGACGGCAATCAAGACGGCAACCGAAAGGAGTGTTGATGGCGCACGACGAACCGGTGCTCTATGTGCAGCACGGACCCCCGACGTTGGCCGAGATGAGCGGTGCTGAGGTCCGACACCGCTTGAAGCAGACGCAGACGGTCTTGATTCCGGTGGGTGCGACCGAGGATCACGGGCCTCATCTGCCGCTCGGCACCGACACCATGGAGGGCCGCGAGATCTGTCGTCGCACCGCTTTAGCGCTTGAAGAACTGGGCTGCCCGGTGATGATCGCACCCGCCGTGCCCTTCGGGACTTCAAGTTTCCACATGGGTTTTGCAGGCACGATCTCGATCAGTTCGACAACGCTTGTGGCGCTGCTGCGCGAGATCGCCATGAGCCTCTACGAGGGCGGTTTCCGTAACTTTGTGTTCATTCACGGCCACGACGGCAACCTCTCATCAATGATGGTCGCTGTGCAAGAAATCGTTGACGAAACCGACGATGCCCGTGCCGTGGTGTGTAACTGGCTGGCTGCGCTTTCGTCGGTCTATCACACGATCCAAACCTCTACGAAGGGCGAAGGTCACGGCGGTGAAGGCGAAACTTCTAGGCTGCTGGTCACTCATCCAGAGCTAGTCCACCCAGAGCGAGCTGAACCGCATCACATTGACCCTGAGATAATGGCTTACATTCAAGGGCCTGAGCATGTCAAGACCGGTGGCGGCATCTACTACGGGATCCGCAGCTACAGCGATGTGACCCCCTACGGGCACATCGGTGATCCCACATTGGCAACCACCGAAACGGGCGAGAAGGGGTATGCGGTGATCGTCGACTGGTTAACTTCGGTGATCAAGCGCGACTTCTTTGATCATCGCTAGATGAAACCTTTTCGCCCCGTGGAACTCTGTTGACTATGGAACCGTGACTATGGAACCGCAAGCACCGTTAGCGGTAGCGTCACTGGCAGGTCAAGTGGCTGTCGTCACTGGTGCCGGGTCGGGTATCGGACGTGCCAGCGCAACCGCATTGGCCGCCGCCGGTGCCTCCGTGGTACTAGCCGGGCGTACCCGATCCAACTTGGATACTGCTGTCGCTGAGATCACCGAAGCTGGCGGGCAAGCCATCGCCCAGTGCTGTGATGTGACTGATCCGGCGGATGTAGCAGCTTTAGTGCATAAAGCTCAAGAAGCATTCGGAGGCCTTGACATCTTCTTAGGTAATGCTGGCATCAGCCCCGACGGCGCTGTTGAAGACACCAGCATCAAAGGCTGGTCGGAATGCATCTCCACCAACCTCACCAGCGTTTTCCTGAGCGCCAAATACGCTCTGCCTGCTCTTTTGGAACGCGATGGCGGCAGCTTTCTGGTCATCGCAGGCACGCTCGGTTTGAGGCCATCACGCCAAAAAGCGGCTTATGCTGCGTCCAAAGCTGGCGCTATCAGTTTGGTGAAATCAATCGCTATTGACTACGGCGACCGCAACATTCGCTCCAACGCGATCTGTCCAGGCTTAGTGGCAACCCCGTTGACCAGCCATCTCACAGCCAGCGAACTCGCCGCCTACTATGAACGTCATCAGCCTCTGATAGGCACCATCCAAGCAACCGACATTGCTTCAGCCGTGGTATTCCTTGCCAGTGATCAGGGTCGGTTCATCACCGGCCAAACAATCGTGATCGACGCTGGACAGCAAGCTGGCCTGACCTGACACAGTCAAACCGCAGGGCGTAGCCACCCGCATAGTTTGAAGGTCTGTTGTGGTGTGTTATTCCGCGGGTTCGTTTTTTGCGCGGTTGAGCATGGTAACAAACTGTTGCAACATGATCGGCTCATCAGGACAATACCGCAGCGGATCAGTAGCACAGCCTCTGTTTGTGATACCAGCCGCATACACAGCGTTGATAGCGTCCGCGTGTGGGGAGCCCTCAATGTCAACGAATCCAGGGTTGGTGTCGGTGCTGTAATCGTAGGCTCTAGCAATGAAACTAGCAGCCTGACCGCGTGTTAGCGGCTTATCAGGGCAATACCGCAGCGGATCAGTGATACAGCCTATGGTGATACCTAACTGGCTGAGACGCTGCACATGCGGTGCCCACCACTGCTCAGCGTCAACATCACTGAACACACTACGCGCAACAGCGCTGGGCTGAGTACCTGTGCCTTCAATCACACGAATCAAAATAACTGCAACTCGCCAGCGTGTGATCATCTGATTAGGGCAAAGACGATCCTGCTCACAACCAAGACGATCAAACACCCCATCATTCACAAACGCAGTAACCGCCGCGAGGTGCACATCAAACGTTTCATCAAGATCAACAAACACCTGCTCAGAATCGGAATCGGATTGGATTGTTGACGGACTCTGAGGCGACGCAGGAGACCTGCGCTGAGATGGTGTTGACCCAGGCGTTGGATTGGGATCAGTAGGCGTAGGATCAGTAGGCGTAGGATCAACAGGATCACCAGGATCAACAGGATCACCAGGATCAACAGGATCACCAGGATCAACAGGATCACCAGGATCAGTAGGCATAGGATCACCAGGATCACCAGTCTGGTTTCTGTCTTCGGTGCGGGTAAAGCCTGTCTCACGAATAGTGAGAGGAGACTCAGTCGCATCGTCTTCCGTAACAGGAACACTATTCGGTGTCACAATCGGCGTACCCAACCTAAGTCTCACCCACCCCACATCAGTTGCACGGTCAAACTTAGCAACAACAGTTAGCACCACACCTGGATGAACAATGGATGTAGTACCTTCAAACGTCACGCTTCCATTGCTGCTATTCAAATTGTTGCAAGACAACCAATCTGGGTTCCCGACCGTCGGGCATCTCACCTCATAATCCGTACCTCTAACAGCTGTGCCTTCTGTCTGGATCGGCACCACCACCTCCTCGCCATCAACCAAAGCACGATTCAACGACAACAAATAATGCGCTCGCGACACATCAGGAACAGCATCACTAGGGCTAAGCCGCTTATTAGGCTCAGCAATATTAAACCAAGTCGGACCGGCCAACCTCACAGTAATCGGATCAGTCTGCGCCTCCACAACAGGCACCGTCGCCAACAACGCCACCAACACCATCGCAGCTACCAGCGCCACGAACAGCCGCAAACCCTCAAACCGCAGAAACCCGAGCCGCAAGGCTCTCACCTCTCCCCCACAAGAGGAAGCACGGGCTGTGGAACGCCCTACCCCCACAGACAACCGCGAACCCAAAGATTCACGACCACCGCCCGACGACGAAAACGTATTTTTCATACCAAGAAGTTACCACACGCTCAAGCAGCAGAGGGTGATAGGGCAGATAGATGCTTCAGCCGACTGGAGCCCTAGCCAAAGCAAACGCGCTGACTGTGGATGTCAAGCCTGAGCTGCTGGCCTCTGACCGCAAAGTGGTGGTGTTAGCCAAAGCAAACGCGCTGACTGTGGATGTCAAAAGCGCAGTCCGCGCCTTGTATTGCCGACACAGCGAGTCCATAGGCTGGGGGTATGGGCAGCACCTTTGGCACTTTGTTTCGGGTCACCACCTTCGGAGAGTCGCACGGCGGCGGAGTCGGGGTGGTGATTGACGGCTGCCCGCCGAGATTAGCGCTAGATGTCGCTGAGATTCAGACAGATCTTGACCGGCGACGTCCAGGGCAGAGCCGGTTGGTCACGCAACGCGACGAAGCCGATACTGCTGAAGTGATGTCAGGGGTTTTCAGCGGTTACAGCACCGGCACACCGATTGCGGTGCTGGTTCGCAACAGCGACGCTCGCCCAGAGTCTTACGAGCATCTACGCGATGTCTATCGACCGTCACACGCTGACTACACCTACGACACCAAATACGGTTTTCGTAGTTGGGCTGGCGGAGGACGAGCTTCGGCGCGTGAAACCATCGGCCGGGTTGCTGCTGGCGCTGTCGCTCGCAAACTGTTACGCACAGCAATCGGCGTTGAGGTGCTGGGCTGGGTGCAATCAATCGGCGACCTTGAAGCCGACATCAACCCGGCTGAGGTCACGCAAGCTGACGTGGAGTCTGGATCAACCCGCTGCCCCGACCCAGAAGCAGCACAACGGATGGCTGCAGCCATCGAAACCGCCCGACGCGACGGAGATTCACTCGGCGGTGTGGTGCAGTGCGTCTGCCGAGGTGTGCCCGCTGGCCTGGGCGAGCCGGTGTTCGACAAGCTGGATGCTTCGCTGGCCGGGGCGATGCTGTCACTCCCGGCTGCGAAAGGTTTCGAGATCGGCAGCGGTTTCGATGGCACGCGTATGACCGGTCTGACTCACAATGATCCCTTTGAGCCTGGACCTGAAGGCACGGTCCGAACGACAGCCAACCGCTCCGGCGGAGTGCAGGGCGGCATCTCTAACGGCGAAGACCTGATCTTTAGGGTGGCTTTCAAGCCGACTGCTACCATCGCCTCAGCTCAGCAGACCGTGACCCGCGACGGAGAAGCCACAACCCTGGCAGCGCGTGGCCGCCATGATCCGTGCGTATTGCCTCGTGCTGTTCCCATGGTGGAGGCCATGGCGCTGCTGGTGCTAGCTGATCACTGGCTTCGCCAAAAAGCTGTGGATGTGCTGCCGCCGGTGCCTGAGCAGCCCTGACACAAGCGCTGCGCGCTGCGATGTGACAAACTGGTAGCTGATGTGACTAACTCGTAGCTATTTGCCCACCCTCGCAAGACCGCCAGAGGGGGGTTCAAAGACAGTCGGAGAGGGTTTTAGGCGACAGAGTTTTAGGTAACAGGGTTATTAGCGATGGAAGGGCGGCTTGACTACTTTGGCGGGCAGATCATGTCCGCGCACGTCAATCATCACTTCGTCACCCACAGCGATGTCAGGTGACAGAAAAGCCAGCGCCACACCGCAACCCAGCACCGGCGAATAATTACCGCTGGTAACCGTGCCGATCTCTTCGCCCGCTCGCCGCACTGTGCATCCGTCGCGCGGCGGGCGGCCTTTTTCGGCGAGAAGTCCTCGCAGTCGTCGGTGCGGACCCGCTTCGCGCTCAGCAGCGAGCACGGCTCGGCCACGGAAGTCGCCTTTGTCCCAGCGCACCACCCAGCCAAGACCGGCTTGAAGTGGCGTGATCCCTGGGCCGAGTTCATGGCCATGCAACGGCAGCCCAGCTTCTAGGCGAAGCGTGTCACGCGCCCCCAAACCGGCGGGTGACACTCCGGCGTTGATAAGTCGTCGCCACACAGTGGATGCATCTTCAACACCGATCGACATTTCAATCCCGTCTTCGCCGGTGTAGCCAGTTCCAGCCACTGTGACAGGTATCTCACCAAAACGCGCCGAAGCCACCTTGAAACGCCCCACTGCGGCAACCTCATCACCGCCCGCGGATGCAACCCGGGCCCTGGCTTCGGGACCCTGAACCGCGATCACTGCCCTGTCTGATGTGACATCGGCGATCTCTAAGGCACTAGTTCCGGCATTCACGGCTGCTGAAGCCGCCGTCGCAGACAACTCGTCTGGTTCGTCCGGTTCGCCTGGTTCACTTGACTGACTTGACGGCTCACGCAGTGCGGCGACTACCCGGTCGGTGTTGGATGCGTTGGGCATCACGTCGAAGGTGTCAGGGCCGAGCCACCACACGATGATGTCATCAAGCACGGACGCGTCAGCCGGATCCAGCAGGTGCGTGTACTGCGCCGATCCGATACCCACCCGGTCCAAGTCGTTAGTGAAAGCCCATTGCAGCGCCCGGTGCGCTCCTGTGCCTTGCACACGCACCGTCCCCAGATGCGACACGTCAAAGGCTGCTGCACCGCTGCGACAAGCTATGTGCTCAGCGACAGTGCCGTCGGAGTATTGAAGTGGCATCTCCCAGCCACCGAAAGGCACCAGCTTGGCACCCGACTGCTCATGCACCTCGCGTAGAGGCGACTGTCTCAAAGGCGTTGAGGCCGCAGCATCGTTCATAGGGTTCTCATCTTACGAACCGATCCAGTCGAGCTGAGCTAACTCAAGCCGCGATGGCGAGCCCGTATTTGCGGCCGATCCATTCCATGTCACCGCGGTTCAAGAGTTTCACCTGCACTTGCGGATAGCGCTCTGCAAGCATCCGCAGTTTTTGCTTCTTGCGGTTCACCAAACACTGTCGCAGTGTGGTGAGTTCTATGTAGATATCAAAATCGGGCAGATAAAAGTCGGGGGTGAAGCCGCACACTGTGTGACCGTCGGAGTCCGTCTCAAGCACGAACATTCTGGGTTCATACTCCCAACGGATCCCATAGGAGTCAAGCAGGCTGGCGAAAGCCTGCTCAGACGGGTGAGCGAAGGTCACAAGGCCTCGCCGACGGCCACATCGAAACTTTCTTCAAAGCTCTCTTCGTCTTCGTCAGCTTCGGACCCGCTAGCCGGTGAACGGAACTCAATTATGGCCGCGTCAACCTCGGGGGCGATGTTCGACAGTGGCAGCACGCCCTGACCCTTTTGCAGAGCATCGATCAGTTCGTCGTGGCTGCGAACAACGGCTGCACTAGTACCGTCAATGACTAGGTTGGCTGTGGAGATGTCTTCCTCAAGCTCAAGGCGTACGTAGTTGAAGATGGCCCGCACTTTCTCCAGCTTGATTCCGTTGTCTAGCAGTCGCTTAATCACCTTCAGAGATACGAGATCTTGGTAGCTGTAGACACGGCGGCTGCCGCTGCCGGAGGCATCAACCAGCGACGGCACGATCAACTCAGTGCGGGCCCAATAGTCAAGTTGGCGATAACTGATACCCACAACCTCGGCCGTGAGAGGGGCGCTATACCCTGGAAGGACTGTCGGCTGGTCTTGATCCATGATTGGCTCCTTGCTGAAAGCTCGCTAACACCTTTGCGGCACCCTCACAATGACAGTGCTGGAATTACGTTGATGCTATCTGTAGAAATCCTAAGGTAGCGCGGCACACAAGTCAAACACACCCGAGTCACCCCCTGTAGCACACCAGCAGGCTGCGCTACTGACTGCCGAAGTCTTCCGGCGAGACCGAGTCGATGAACTCTTTGAACTGTTCCACCACTTCTTCGGCCTGCTGCTCCCCCGCCCCTTCTGCGCTTTCGGTGATGTAACCCGCCTCTTGGATCACTGACTCCTCCGCGAAGATAGGTGTGCCGGTGCGAGCAGCTAAAGCGATGGCATCCGACGGGCGGCTTGACAGCACAACCCGGCCACCATCACGCATGATGTGCAGCTCCGCGAAAAAGGTTTTGTCACGTAGTTCAGTTACGACAACACGTTCAACATCAATGGACAGTTCCTCAAGAAGGTCGCGCAGCAGATCGTGGGTCATAGGGCGTGGAGTAGCAACCCCGTCTAGTGCTATAGCTATCGCTGTCGCTTCGGGAGCGCCGATGAAAATCGGCAACAGCCGCGAACTCTCTGACACTTCTCGAAGCAGCACAATCGGTGTGTTTGACGGCAGTTCCACCCGCACGCCGATTAGTTCCATTTCTTGCACGCCGAGATCCTAGCGCTGTGTCCCGTAGAGGGCAGAAACGTAGGCATCGGGATCGGCGCTCAACGCCTCTAAATCGGCTTGCGCGATCATGCGAAGATTGCGGTAACGACCTTCGTGATCAAAACCGAAGCCGATCACATAGTCCTCCGATATTTCCGATCCGACAAAGTCGATCTCTACCGGCAGCACTCTGCGAGCAGGGCGATCTAAGAGTGTGCATATCATCACCGAGCGCGCTCCGCGATGCTGCAACTCAGCATGCACAAACGCGGTGCTGAGACCGGTATCGATTATGCCTTCCACAATCACGGCATCACGACCAGCGATGTCGGTGTCAAGATCCTTAAGCAGGCGCACTCGACCGGTGTGAGGGCTGTAAGGCGTGACAGCCATGAAATCTACGGTCACCGGCACGGTCATGGCCCGCACTAGGTCAGCAAGGAACGGCACGCTGTCTCGTAGTAGTCCGATGAGCACCACCCCGTCAACGAAACGGGCCGACAGTTGAGCGCCCAACCGGGCCACAATGCTGTGGATCTGTGCAGCGCTAAGAAACACTTTCGGTTCCAGCACCAGTTTAGCTGCGTTGCTCATGTCTGCTCAGAGTTGAAAACCGAAAGGCTCAGACAGCTCACGAAAGGCTCAGACAGCTCATTTGAGGTAGCTGCGTATGGCTTGCAGCAGCATCAGCCGACGTAGTTTCTCGGTCAAGTCGATTATTTCGGTTAGTTCAGTAAGGAAGCGCTCCTTGTCACCGCGTGCGATCAGCGGGGCTAGCAGTTGCTCATAGACCCCAGCTTCACGATCAGCGGCGATTTTGAACATCCGCAGGTTGCGCGCCTGGATGCCATGATTAGCCAGCGCTGACGCCGTCTCCGCTAACAAAAGCGCATCAGATGAGAAAACTGTTTCGTTGCCGGTTTTGGACTGCTCAACAGCCGCAACGACTATGCCATGACGCTGCAGTTCAACGATGTGATCAACTTCGACACCCACCTGCTGCGCCAGTTGTTCACGCGTGAAGTGCCCTGCGCTCTGTGGGCGATCATGCGGCTGCTGTTGCGTCGCTGTCTCAGCTGATGCAGTCGTGTCTGGTTCGTTAGCGGATGCAGCTACGAGAGGTTGCTCGTGTTCTTCGCTAGGACGAACCTCAAACAGTGATAAGTCGGTCAGCTCGGCGGCGGGCTTGTTGGCAAGACTCCGAGGAACGATTTTGGCTACCGCACCTGAAGCGAGGCGACGCTTAATTTCTCTGAGGGGCAGAAAGTTGTCGCGCTGTTGGATGAGCACCCAGTTGAGCCGGTTTACGTCACTGTCGTAGAACTTGCGATAGCCCGACGGTGTTCGCTGCGGTGAGATCAACCCTTCGGACTCCAAGTAGCGGATCTTGGAGATAGTCAAGTCGGGATGCTCGTCAGCAAGCAGCGAAAGAACCTCGCCGATGGATCTGTGACTACGGCTCATGACTTCAACCGGAGCTACAACCAACTGTCAACAGGCTCAGCGAACAACAAACACAACTCGCCTTTGCGATGTACTGCTGTCTCATCGGCTTGAATCGCCACGAACGAAAACCAGCTTGAACTTGCCTACCTGCACTTCGTCGCCTTCGTTGAGTTGACCTTCGTCTACGAGGTTGCGGTTGAGGTATGTGCCATTCAGCGAGCCAACATCGCGGATTAAGTAGCTTTGCCCGTCTCGGGCCACCTCTGCATGATGGCGCGACACCGTTATGTCATCAAGGAAAATGTCGCTTTTCGGGTCGCGGCCAAGCGAAACCAGATCAGAGTCAAGCGCGTAGCGAGCACCGGTTTTGGCGCCCTGATTCACCACGAACAGGCCCTGACTAGGATCAAACGCCGACCGGTCGGCATCAACTTCGCCCGACACTGCTAACCCTCTATTAGTCCCCTGTAGCCGTCGGCATCAAGCAGGCTGTCAAGGTCGGAAGCTTCATCGAAGGTCACCGTGCAGATCCAACCGTCACCGTAGGGGTCTTCGTTCAACCGCTGAGGCGATCCACCGAGTTCGTCGTTGACTTCGGTGACAACACCGCTCACGGGTGCGAACAACTCAGAAACCGATTTGGTCGATTCGACCTCGCCAAACGCCTCTCCTTGCTCTACCCGGTCGCCTACCTGGGGTAACTCCACATACACCACATCGCCTAAGGCTTCTTGGGCGTAGTCGGTGATGCCGATGCGTACGACATTGCCATCAGCCGCAGCCCATTCGTGGTCGGTGGAGTATTGCAATCCATCTGGAACATTCATGGACTTGAAGTTACTCCATCAAGACGCAGAACTCACTACCAGGGCTCCTTGTTGACGCGAGCCCTGCTCTCGCTGCTGATGCTGCGCCCGCCCAGCAAGTATGCACCCCACGATTTGTGTTAGGGTAAACAGCCGAAACTAATCTCAGACACCAGCAACCTGAAGCAATCAGGATCAGCCGTCTGGGAGCGGCAACGAGACGCACTGTAAACGTTTGCACAACCTACGGGAGGTATTCCGGTGGCCGATGTAGTCCTAGAAGATCTCAACAAAGAATACGACAACGGCTTTCACGCTGTTAGTGATCTCAACCTCAAGATCAACGACGGCGAGTTCCTAGTGATGGTGGGACCCTCGGGCTGCGGGAAATCCACCACGCTGCGCATGATCGCAGGGCTCGAAGACATCTCCTCAGGCGAGTTGCGCATCGGTGATCGAGTGGTTAACGAACTGCCGCCGAAGGACCGTGACATTGCCATGGTCTTTCAGAACTATGCCCTGTATCCGCACATGAGCGTCTACGACAACATTGCTTTCTCGCTGAAGCTGTCGCGGCGGCCTCGCAGCGAGATCAAGGAACGGGTTTCAGAAGTAGCGCGGATTCTTGAACTTGAGACCCAGCTAGACAAACGCCCCGCTCAACTCTCTGGCGGTCAGCGGCAACGAGTCGCTATGGGCCGAGCCATTGTGCGCCGCCCGCGGGTGTTCCTGCTTGACGAACCATTGTCCAACCTTGACGCCAAGTTGCGTGTGCAGATGCGCGCCGAGATCACCGGGCTGCAACGAGAAGTTGGTATCACCACTTTCTATGTGACCCATGACCAGGTTGAGGCCATGACTATGGCCGACCGGGTGGCTGTGATCAGCCGGGGCGTGCTTCAGCAGGTGGACAACCCGATGACGCTGTTCAACGAGCCCGACAATCTGTTTGTGGCTGCGTTCATCGGCTCGCCTTCGATGAACATCATGGAGGGCGAACTCAACCGCAACGGCGAAGGCGTGAAGATGACTCTAGGAAGCCAGACATTGTCGGTTCCTGATGAGGTGCTAGGGCAAAGGCCCGCACTTGAGGGTTATCTCAACAAAAAGATCGCTGTGGGGCTGCGTCCCAAGGATCTGGAGGATGCTGCGGTGGTGCCGGATCATCCAGACGATCAACGTATCCGTGTGTCGGTGCAGCACACTGAAGCGCTCGGCTTTGAGATCATCGCCTACTTTGATCTTGACGCCAAGCCGGTCATCTCTAGAGACGCACTGGAACTCAGCGACGAAGAGGTCGAAGCGGTCGAAACTTCCGCCACCCGGATGAACGCCCGCTTTAATCCCACCACCTCAGTGCGCTCAGGCGACATGATCGACGTTGCCGTGACCGTCGGTAACGCGCACTTCTTTGACCTTGATACTGGTCTAGCGATTCGCTCCTAAATCTCGCTAACCACTACGACGTTTTGAGCACCAGCGTGGTCTCTGCCGGGATCAACACGATGTCGCTGGAATTGCTGACGCTACCTACCTCCTGGCTCGAATAAACGATCTGCCAGCCGCTTGAGTCGAGCCCGAAGCTGGTTGGTTCTGGTGAAAGGTTGGCGACCACCGTGATGCTGCCTCGACGCAGCGCGCAAACTAGCGGATCAGCAGAGTCAAGCCACTGCAGCGGTGCCTGCCACATGTCGGGATGACTACGCCGCAAACCCAGCAAACTGCGATAGCGGTGCAACGGAGCGGAGGGCTCGTCGCGCTGGCTAGCAACTGTCTGTTTTTGCGGGCGAGTCTCGGAGTCGATCCAAGGAGTGCCCGCCGAGAAACCGTTATACGGTCCAGCGTCCCAAGGCATCGGCGTGCGACAGCCGTCACGGATCGCCACTGGATCATAATGATCGCCTCTCAAGACACCGTCTGGGAGACCTAACTCTTCGCCCTGATAAAGAAACGGTGTTCCTCCAAGCGCCATGAACAACGTGGTCACAGCCAACGAACGCTGCAGGCCAGCCTCACCGCCACCAAAACGGGTGACAGGGCGCGGGCGGTCGTGGTTGCTGATAACCCAAGAGACACCCTCGGGTGCTGCATCATGCATAGACCGCAGCATCTGAAGCAGCAGACCAGGATCCCAGCCCATCATCGCTGGGCGCAAAAAGAAAGCCTGATCAAGGGCTCCTGGTGCCACGTAGCGCGCCATCCCGCCAGGCCACGGCGCATTGACCTCACCCAACAGCATCACCTGCTGAGGTCCACAGACCTGCCTCCAACGCTCGAATATTTCGATGTTGGATGGTTGATCCAAGTCGTGGCGATGATCAAAAGCTGCGAACGCTTCAAAAGGATGCATTGAGTCGTGCAGCGGTGCTGTTTGGGGATTATCACGCAGTTCAGCGTCTTTGATCAAAGCGTGAGCCACGTCAACACGGAAGCCATCAACACCACGATCCATCCACCATTGCAGGATTGCGTCGAAATCGTCGCGCACTGCCGGGTTGCGCCAGTTGAGATCGGGTTGCTCCGACAAAAACAGGTGGCACCAGTATTGGCCTGAGGCTTCGTCCAAGGTCCAGGCCGGACCACCGAAATGGCTTAACCAGTTGTTGGGCGGGCCACCGTCAGGCGCAGGATCAGCCCAGATATAACGCTGGCGTTCCGGTCCGCTCGGATCACTACGAGCAGAGCTAAACCAAGGATGCTCAATCGAAGTGTGGTTCGGCACGACATCAACCATGACACGCATACCTCGGCCATGGATTTCGCTGACCAACGCATCGAAGTCTCCGATGGTGCCATGACGGCTAGCGACTCCGCAGTAGTCACTGACGTCGTAACCGTGATCATGTCCAGGCGACGGGTAGAACGGCGTAAGCCAGACAATGTCCACTCCTAACCATTTCAAATAGTCCAGTTTGGTGATGACTCCCGGCAGGTCTCCGATGCCGTCGCCGTTGGAGTCGGCAAAAGAACGGATGTACACCTCATAACCGACAGCGCCATGCCACCACGGCTCAGCACTCTGCACTGTGGCCTCAGTTGTAGCGATGCTTTGTTGGGATTGTCTCACGCTCACCGGAACCTTTCTGTAAACGTTTACAGTCGAGCAACTCTAGTAGTAGACCAATCCAACTCTCAAGGCAAAGTGGAGCTTTCTATGGAGCTCGCTGAAACTCAAAAAGGCGGCTAAGAAGCCGAGCGAATCAGCAGCAACTTCTAAGGATCAAGTTCTAAGGATCGAGCCGAAGATGTCCGTGGCTGATCCTGGGAAGCACTCCGTCACCGACTCGTGAGCACTCCTCAATATGGGGGTATCCCGAAAGAATGAAGGCATTTATCCCGACACGGCGATAAGCGTCAAGCTTGGCCGCCACCTCATCAGGATCGCCGACGATTGCGGCACCGGCACCCGAGCGAGCCCGGCCGACACCGGTCCAGAGGTTGGGTTCGACGTAGCCGTCGTCGTCGCTTTCTTCACGTAGCTGCGCTTGGCGTTGCACCCCGACCGAGGCGGCATCAAGCGAACGGCCTCGAATAGCGGCACCAACCCCATCGTCGAGTTTGCTGACGAGTCGGGCAGCGGCTTCTTTAGCGGCTGAGCCAGTGTCACGCACAATGACATGGCTACGAAGACCGAACCGCAAACGGCGACCATGCCGAGCGGCGCGTTGCTTCATGTCGCTAACAGTTTCGGCTACGCCAGCCACAGTGTCGGGCCAGGTAAGGAAAACGTCGGCGGCTTCGGCGGCGGTTTCTTTGGCGGCTTCTGAGAACCCGCCAAAGTAAAACAGCGGGCATTTGCCCGACACTGTGCGCGCCCTCGGCGGATCAAGATTCAGCTTCACGAACTCGCCGTGAAAGTCAATCGACTCACCGTCAAGCAACATGCGCAGCACTTTCATCCATTCCAGGGTGCGGCGATAACGCGGCGCTGATTCCAGAGTTTCGCCGGGCATGTCGCTAGAAATAATGTTGACGGTAAGCCGGCCTTGGAGTATGCGATCAATAGTGGCGAGTTGGCGAGCCAGCTGCGGCAGCCACAGCTCTCCCATACGCACCGCCAGCAGCAGCCGCAGGCGTTCGGTGAGCGGCGCTACCGCGGCTGCGAACGCGGTGGCATCTATGCCAAGCGTGTAACCCGAAGGCAGCAGAATATTGTCGAAACCGTTCTGCTCGGCGGTGAGGGTGATGTCACGACAATGCGCCCAACTGCTAGCTAGCTCGGGTTCAGCCACACCTAGGTAGCGATAGTCGTCGTCGCAAAGCGCCGCGAACCACGAAATCTCGACGCTGTTGTCGTGTTGAGCTTCACGCTCAGCTTCAGCGTCGCGTTCGTCTGCTTCGTCAGGCATTGCTTTGTCGTGTATTGCTTCAGTGGTCACGGTAGTCGGGTGCCCTGAGATGCTTCGATCACGTCATAAACATCGTTGCGATCAAGATGCAGGTTCACCGCACGCGCCAGATGCTCCAGTCGGTGAGGCTGCTGAGTGCCGAGCAACGCCACCGGCTTAGCAGGATGAGCCAACACGAACGCCAAAGCAACTGTGGCTCTGTCAACATTCTCACGCTCAGCTAAGCGGTCAAGTGTGGCTAGCAACTCAGCCGACACTCCAGTATCGCTTGAAGCATCTTCACTTGCAGCTAGGCGTCCTCCTCCTAACGGGCTCCACACCAGCGGAAGCACACCGCTGCGCATACACAAGTCGAAGGTTCCATCACGCAGCGGATCTAGATGCAATGCCGAATACTGCGGTTGGGTGCTAGCCAACGCAAACGGCAGATGCGCCGCCAAAGCGTCATGTTGTGCAGGGGTGAAGTTGGAGACTCCAACCTCACGTATCTTGCCTGCCGCGCGCAAATCGCTGAGAGCCTCAGCAAGCTCCGCAGGATGCGTCAACATGTCGGGCCTGTGTATCTGATACAAATCAATCACATCAGTTCCGAGACGTTGCAGCGATGCTTCACAGGCTGATGTGATTGCCACACGACTGGAGTCATAGGGCACTGTCGGCACTATGCCACCTTTGGTGGCGAGCACCATCTTGTCGCGCAAACCCGACGCAGCAGCGAGAATACGCCCTAGGTTAGCTTCGGCCTCGCCGAAGGCGCTGCCACCCCAGTTCAAGCCATACACATCGGCTGTGTCAACCAGGTTCATACCCAGATCCAGCCCAGTTTCGATAACTGCACGAAGCTCGTTGTCGGGCTTAGAGACCAGCCGCCAGCAGCCGAGGCCGAGCGGTGCTACACGCAGCTGTTCACCCAGCGGGCGTGGGTCACGGTCAATTAGTTGATTCGTCATTATCCTGTTGCTCCTGAGCAATCCGATACCAAAACCCTACGACTGCATCGCAACGGCCGATGGGCTCTGATTTGCGTTACGGCGTGATCGGCACCGGAATGATGGGTCGTGAACACGTCATCAACTTGAACCATTTGCCTGATGCTCAAGTGACGGCGCTGGCTGATAATCATCCGCTGTCGCTGCAGGCTGCGGCTGAACTCGCTCCCCGAGCGGTGTGCTTTGACAATCACCGCGATCTTCTGAGGTCGGGGTTGTGTGACGCGGTTGTGGTGTCCACACCCAACATGACCCATGCCGCGGTGTTGAAAGAAATACTCAGCGGCAGAGGCCTCGGCGGACGCGACCTGCATGTGCTCGTGGAGAAACCGTTGTGTACTACCGTGTCGGACTGTAGGCAGATCCTTCAATCCGCCCAAGACCACGACGGACTGATATGGGTCGGGCTCGAATACCGTTTCATGGCACCTTTTGAGCGTCTCATTGCCGAAACTAACGCAGGCACTGCGGGACGTGTGTGGATGGCGTCGCTGCGTGAGCATCGCAATCCGTTCCTGCGCAAAGTCCGAGACTGGAACCGTTTCGCTGCCAACACCGGCGGCACTTTGATAGAGAAATGCTGTCATTTCTTTGATCTGATGAACCAGGTGATGCCCAGCCAGCCTGAGCGTGTCTACGCCTCGGGAAGTCAACTCGTGAATCATCTTGATGAGCGTTACAACGGACAAACCCCTGACATCATTGACAGCGCATACGTGGTGGTGGATTATCAAGACGGCGGACGCGGCGTGCTTGATTTGTGCATGTTCGCTGACGCCACCCATGACCAACAAGAATTCGCGGTGATGGGCGACAAAGGCAAGATTGAAGCTCTGGTTCCTTCTGACATTGTGCGGATCGGTCTGAGAAGTGAACACAGCATCGGTGATGTCATCAGCATGAAGGTGACATCTGCGGCCCCTTATGAGGGTTTGCACCACGGCTCTAGCTATGTTGAACATCAGCACTTTCTTGACGCTATTAAAACCCTTGATGCTGCCGAGCGCCGTGAATCTTCCGCAGCGAGCCTGCAAGCTGGGATGCTGGCGGTGGCGATGGGTGCAGCCGGACATAAGTCGATCAAAAGCGGCTCAGCGGTGTGCTTGAGCGAAGTGCTGTGAAAACAGTTCGCTAATCCTGAGACTGGATGTGCTGTTCGGTGAGCGAAGGGCTTGCTCATCCCTTCACTGAACCGGCCAGCAGTCCCCGCACAAAATGTCGCTGCAGGCTAAAAAAGACAACCAACGGCAGGATCATTATCACGAAAGCCGAAGCGAAGCGCAGCTGGAAGTTTGATCCCCGCTCACCAACGAGGTTCACGAGAGCGATCGTCATGGGCTCGTTGTCGGTGAGCAGCACAGCCGCCACCAGATAGTCATTCCAGGTCCATAGGAACTGGAATACTGCAAATGCTGCCAAAGCTGGACGCGCCAGCGGCAGCACCAGTCGCCAGAAAATGGTGAAATGGCTGGCACCGTCAATGCGTGCCGCCTCAAAGATCGAGCGCGGCAGTTGGCTAATGAAATTATGTAGCAACAGCACCGCTAAAGGCAGACCGAACGCAGTGTGTGTGAGCCATACCGCAGCAGCAGTGTTGGCGATCCCCAGATCCGGGAACAGCACGAAAGTCCAGTCAAGGCCGGGAATAGTGAAACGGGCACCGTTGTTGAACAGTTGCAGAAGCGGCACGAAAGCCATCTGGTTGGGCAGCGCAATCATCGAAACCAGCGCAATAAACAACCAGTTTCGGCCGCGGAACTCCATCCAAGCGAAGCCGTAAGCGGCGAAAGCAGCCACAGCTATCGGGATGATGGTCGCCGGGATGACAATCGCCATGGAGTTAAGCGCGAACTCCCACATTGAGGGTTGCGCGGCGCTGTCACGGAAAATGTCGCGATAGTTCTGCAGCGTGAAGTTGTCAAAGTCGTTCCAGGCAGTCCACCAACCCGAGTCGTTGATGTCTGCAACCTTGCGGAACGACGAAATAAACAGCCCGAGAGTCGGCACCGTCCAGAGCACCACTACCAGCCAAACCACCCAGGTCGGCAACGAGCCGAACATCTCACGCAGACGACGGCCTGTGGTCGGTGGAATGGTCACTTGGGCGCTCACGCGAGATCCTTTTGCAGTCTGCGAATGTTGAAGATCATCACTGGCACCACCAACGCCAAAAGCACCACCGCGAATGCGCTGCTGGAAGTGAAGTTGCGGTCACGCAGTTGATCGAACATTTCGTTGGCCAAGACGTTGGTGCGGTTGGCACCGCCGGTGGTGGCTTTGACCAAGTCAAAGACTTTGGTGACAATCACGATCAGGGTGGTAACCACCACGATGATGGTCGGACGGATTTGAGGCATCACAACCCGCCAGAAGGCTTGTGTTTCGCTGGCACCATCAACTCGGGCCGCTTCTAGCAGTTCGTCGGGCACTGCCCTGATCGCCGCCGAAAGGACCACCATGGCGAAACCGGTTTGGATCCAGACCATGATGATCATGATCCAGAAATTGTTCCACGGGATCATGGTGGCGTTAACGAAAAAGCCTCGAACGTTAAAACCGAGCCCTTGCAGGATCGCGTTGACAAGCCCAGTCTGGGTGCCGGTCGCTTGAACCTCGAACATGAAGTCCCAGATCACTGCGGCACCGACCATAGAAATAGCCATCGGCATGAAAATCAGGGTCTTGGCGTAGCGATCGCCGTAAGCACGGTCGGCTAGCACAGCCAGCATCAGCCCGAGCGCAGTGGACAGACCGGCAACGGTGACCACCCACCAAATGTTGTTCCAGACCACAGCTTGAAGAGTTGACAGAATGCCGAAAATCAGCAGTACCGAACCCAACACGATCATCATTGACGAAGACGGTGAACCCCAGTCAAGTTCGAGTTCTTGACGGTTGATCTTGCTCAAAGTCCAATACAGCAAAGCCGCCACGACAAGCGCCACCAAGACCCATAGCGTTATCCGACTAGAGACAAGCACTGTCAGTACGTCCATGATTGCCGAGCGGTTCGGGTCGCGTATTAGCGACTCAACGAAAGCCAGCAGCGGTGCCACTACTAGCACTACCCCAACGACACCAAGAATTTTCATTAGACGACCCGCAGCGAGGATCTGTCTGGTGGTGCCGATAATGCGGGTGGCACTAGCCCAAGCAGCAATCGCGGCTACCAAAACCGCGGCGAGGCCTGCAATGAACAACCGGCCCGTGAATATTTGAGCCCAACCTTCGAAAGTGAAGTAGTTATCGTCGGTGAAGATGTCGCGGTAGTGCTCAAATGTGTAGCCGGGTTCGCGGCCTCGCGTGCCGTTCTTGAACGACAAAAACACTGTGCGAAGCCCAGGAATTATTAGGCCGATGGTCACGAAAACCAGAGCCGGCCCGGCGAACACCCAGGGACGCAGTCGAGCCTCCCAAGCGACGCGCCGGATGCGTGAAGGCTGCAACAGTTTGCCCGCAAGCGCACCCACACCAGCGCCGACAGCGGCACCTGCGACGATGATCAACCAGCCTTGTTTGATTGGCCCCGCTAAAGCTGGTCCGGCGGGAACCCAGCCGTTGTGTTGAACAGCAGCTCCAGTGACCAGACCTAGCAGAGAACCGAACACGGCCGTGAAGATCGGCCAACGAGGCACAGCCTGATCAACGCTGCGGTTGGCTCCTACAAAGACAACAGCCGAAGCCAGCAGCGACACCACCACCGTTATGACCATGGTGATGAACTGCTCCATGCTTCGGCTCTTTCTACTTCGTCCGGTTTGGCAGAAGGATCTCTCCGCTGGTCATGCCCGTTTTTGACGGACACGCCAGCATCGGAGACATTAGCCCACAGGCACGGCTGTGTGCAGAGGTGCAGCTAATCAAGCTGTTACCTCCGCACACAACACAAGCCTGCTAACTAGGTGCTAACTAATCGTTAGCTACGACGGCCAAGCATCCTGAACGTCGGATACGAACTCTTCAGCGGTCTTGGCACCAGACACATAGTCGGTACCGGAACGCCAGAATTCACCAGCACCTACCTCTCCGGGCATCAGGTCAGATGCGTCGAAGCGGAACGGACTAGCGCTCACCAGAATCTCGGCCAGAGTGCGGTCGAAGTCCGATGAGTAAAGCGACGTGTCATGGTCACGGTTAGGTGACAAGAAGCCGCCCTTGTCGGAGCTGATGCGAGCGTCGGCGTATTCGGCGGTGCCGATGTATTCAAGCACTGCCAAAGTTTCGGGCTTGTCGGTGAAGGCAACTGCGTGTGTGCCAGCACCAAGCACCACCTGGCCGAAATCATCTGAAATGGTCGGAAGGTAGAAGACGTTGACGTCACCGTCGGGGCCGAGCGTGGCACCGGCCTCAACGAAGAAGGCACCTGCGAAGTTGGCCTGACGATGCATCAGACACTCGCCGTCAACGAGAGGCAGAGCAGCCTCACGGAACCCGGTGGTGGCAATCAGGTCACGTCCACCGAGAACATTGCCTTCCTCAAACCAGATATTGCCGACAAACTCAGCGACTGCAACGACGCGGGGATCATCGAAGGGAATCTCGTTAGAAACCCACTGGTCATACACGTCGGGGCCGTGGAGGCGCAACATGATGTCTTCCATCCAGTCGGTGAAAGCCCAACCGGTAGCGTCACCTGACTCAATGCCGACACACCATGGGACATGCCCGTCGGCTTTGATCCGCTCGGTGAGCGATTCGAGATCTTCCCAAGTCTCGGGAATTTCGTAGCCCTTCTCTGCAAAGACTGCTGGCTGATACCAAACCAGACTCTTGACGTCACCCTTGTTGGGTACGCCATAGACGTTGCCGTTGGTGCTTGCGAGATCGAACCAGAACGAGTCGTAAGAGCCGCTGAGTCTGCCCATTACATCATCGGGAATGGCGACAGCGTCATCTGATTCTGCGAACTGAATGATTCGGCCAGGCTGGGGGATCACCACAATGTCTGGTGGGTCACCGGCTTCAAGGGCTAGGTTCAACTCGGTGGTTGCATCACGCGAACCCGAGTAGCGAACCACGATCCCGGTGCGCTCACGCAGCGGTTCGAAACCGGCTATGAAGCCTTCGGCCTCTGCGCCGGTTTCTGGTCCGAGGATCTCAACGACAGTGCCAGAAAGGTTCATCTCGTCGGCCATCTCGGCCATCTGCTCCATCTGTTCCATTTGCATGGCTTCAGCATCAGCGGCCCGCTCGGCAGCGGCATCAGCCTCAGCCTGAGCTTCGGCTAGCTGAGCTTCGAGTTCTGCGACAGCTTCAGGTTCCATCATGTCGTCGCCTTCGGCCATGGCGGCTGCTAGCGCTGCTTCGGCTTCGGCGGCCCGCTCGGCAGCGGCATCAGCCTCAGCCTGAGCTTCGGCGGCGGCTTCCGCAGAAGCTTCTGCGTCAGCCTGAGCCTGAGCGGCCGCGGCATCGGCGGCGCTGGTGTCGGCCATTGGCTCGTCATCGTCGCCGCAAGCTGCCGCCACAAGGGCGAAGCTCAGCATGGCACCAAGGATGAGCGCTAGGCGCGAGTGTCTTATCATGGATTCCCTCCCAGGGATGTAAACGTTTACAAAGCGACGTTAGCGCAACCGACACCCAGAATCAAACCCTAAGAAGGACTCATTTCCTAACTGCGTTGAGTTACCTAGCTGCGTTGAGCATCACGATGCTTCAGCCGTGGATTCTCGAGCGACTAGCGGCACATCCCAAATGATGTCGTCGGTCTGCTCACCACCGATCAGCGCGATCACAGTCTCGGCGGCTCTTACCCCTATCTCACCCACCGCTTGGCGCATGGTTGTAAGCCCTAAAGTCGCAGCTAGGTCATGATCATCGAATCCGATCACTGATAGGTCTTGAGGCACCAGCAGGCCATGCCTTGAAGCCTCTCTCAGCACCCCGAAGGCCATTTCGTCAGACATGCAGAACACTGCCGTCGGCGGATCATCGCACTCAAGCAGTTGCTTAAGGGCTGCTGCTCCACCGGCTGAGGTCCATGAGCCAGCGGCTTCTAGCTCATTGATGATCGGCAGCCCGGCAGCTTCAAGAGCATCGCGGTAGCCGAGGCGACGCTGCTGAGGAACCGGCATCGGCGGATCATGCGGACCCGACGCTCCCGATACGAGTCCAATACGTTTATGACCTAGCTCAAGCAGGTGTTCTACTGCGCGCCTCGCTGCGTCACGATTATCAATGGCGATTGATGAGGCGCCAGCGAGCTGTTCGCCGACAGCCACCACCGGCCTGTCAAAGAAGGCATCAACAGAATCAGCTTCGACACTGACGAACGTGTCGATCAGAAGTATCCCGTCGACCCGTCGACACAGCGCGCCAGCATCGTCAAGCAGGCTGCGACGATCCTCGGCGCTGGTCATCACCGAGATCAACATGTCATAGCCAGCTTGAGCGAACACCGAGTTGATGCCGCCCATAGTCCTGAACGGAAACCAAGTGCCAAAATGCGGCGCTACCACGCCGACTGTCCAGGTGCGGCCAGACACCAGACTTGATGCTTGAGGATGAGCCTCATATTTGAGCGCTTCGGCTACCTCCAACACCCGGTTGCGTGTCGCTGCTGCCACATTTGGCAGATCACGAAGAGCACGACTGACCGTGGCCACAGAGACACCGGTAACCCGCGCAATGTCTTTAATCGTGGAGCGGGGAATCATGTGCCGGGGAATGGTGGACCGGGCAGGCGCAGACCGTGTATCAGCCACGTCTGTTGAAACTAGTCGGTGTCTTTAGCCCAGCCCCTACTTCTTTCGACAGCACTTTTCCAGCCTCGATATCCAGCATCGTCAAGATCTGTGGAAGCGTCCGGCAACGCTTCGAAATCAAGTTGCCACTTAGCGGCGATGTCTTGTGTTGAGGGCCAGACCCCAACCGCAAGCCCGGCCAGGTAGGCCGCCCCGACAGCAGTGGCTTCGGTCAGCTTGGGACGCTGCACCGGCACTCCGAGCTGATCAGCCTGCAATTGCAGCAACGAAGCCATAACTGAGGCGCCACCGTCAACCCGCAAACTACGAATTGAAGTTGCTGCAGCGGCGGTCATGGCTTCCACTACATCGCGGGTCTGGTATGCCATTGCCTCAATCGCGGCTCTTGCCAGCTCGGCACGTCCCGAGCCTCTAGTAAGACCAAATATTGCTCCACGGGCATAGGGATCCCAATGCGGGCTGCCAAATCCGGCAAAAGCTGGCACTAGATAAACCCCTCCAGTAGTGCTGCACTGCTGAGCGAGCTCTTCGATCTCGGCGGCTTCGCTGATGATGCCGAGACCGTCTCGTAGCCACTGAATAGCTGCTCCAGTGGCGAAGATTGCTCCCTCTAAGGCGTATGTCTTCTGTGGGCCTTCGGGTGTGTCAAGCACCCAAGCGATAGTCGACAGCAGTCCATCTATCGCAACTGGAACTTCCGAGCCGACGTTCATCAGCACAAAAGAGCCTGTGCCGTATGTGTTCTTGGCATCACCAGGGGTGAAAGCTGCCTGGCCGAACAGTGCAGCGTGTTGATCACCTGCAATACCAGTGATCGGCACTCCAGCGCCACAGGCAGCCTCAGAGGAGGTGACCCCGAAGCTTGCGCTTGATGCAAGAACCTGTGGCAAGGAATCTTGAGGCACACCGAATACTGAACACAGCTCAGAATGCCATTGCATCTCATCAATGTCGAACAGCATGGTTCGGCCAGCGTTGGTGGCATCAGTTGCGTGAACCTCGCCGCCTGTGAGATTCCACAAGATCCAGCTATCAACAGTGCCTAGCGCCAAGTCTGGGCCGGTAGCTACACCCCCTTCGGTGAGCAGCCACTCAAACTTGGAAGCCGAGAAATAAGGGTCAAGCACCAAGCCGGTTTTTTCGCGCACCAAAGGCAACAAACCATCGCTTTGGAGTTGAGCGCAGCGCTTCGCGGTGCGACGATCCTGCCACACGATCGCTCTATGCAGCGCTCTACCGTGCTTGCGGCTCCAAGCAACAACCGTTTCGCGCTGGTTGGTCAAGCCAATCGCGGCGGGTGCAGCATCTAGCTGATCCGTTACTTCACCGAGAGTTGCCTGCACAGCATCCCAGATCTCACCGGCATCATGCTCGACATGTCCCGGCTGTGGGAAATGCTGCGGAAATTCGCGCTGCGCCGCAGCCACGATCTTTGCGGATTCGTCAAAAGCGATGGTCCGCACGCTGGTCGTGCCAGCGTCAATCGCCAAAACCACAGTCACGCAGCAGCCCCGAACAGCAGGTCGGCTGCCTGATTCACTCCAGGGTCGTTGTGCAGTGCTTCGGCGGGCTCAAGCATGGACAACATGGTACGGCGCCGTAGGAAGTCGTCCATCGTCAGGATGTGTTCGTGGCGGGCCATCACCATCACCTCAGCTGCGCAATAGTCGACACGAGCGCTGAGAGGCGTTGCGAGTTCTGGGGTGCCAGACACAAGGTCGGCGACCTGTTGAGCGCGGCTTCCATGACGACGCCACAGCACAGCAGCCTTGCCCTGTTCGATGCCAGCTTGGTCAGCGCTGCGCTCAAAATGCTCTTTGATGCTGCTGTCAGGCTCACCGAACCAGCGTCCTTTCGGAGTTCGGGGTGAAAGCCCGCAGCGCTGCACCGCTTCGATCATCTCATCACCGACGTTCAGGCAGTCGCTGAGCTTGCCGCCGAGGATTGATATGACACCGCGTGCGCGGTCTACCTCCACAGCGTGACGACGCGAAAGTTCGGTCCAGTCACGATCGGTGTCGGTCTTGTCGTCCACCACGAGGGCACGCACACCGCAGCGTGAGGCGATCACATCGCTGCGGCTCAACGATCGCGGCAACCTGAGACGAGCGTCGGCTTGTTCAAGCAGAAAATCAAGGTCGGCATCGGTGACTGGCGGGGCTGCTTCGCTGACGCGCGTGTCAGTGGTGCCGATCACTGATCTGTGACCCATCGGTATCACGTAGAAGAGCCTCTGGTCGTCGTCGAAGAAAGCCAGCACACGACCCGAGTCGGTGACCTTCGGCACCACAATGTGGGCACCCTTGGAGAAGCACAACTGTTTTTTTAGTGAAGTGCCAGTGAGGGTCGCTAGCTGTGTCGCCCGAGGGCCAGCTGCGTTGATTAACAGCTTTGCCGAGGCTTGGTGGCAGGAACCGTCAACAAGATCAGTCAACTGGGTCTGCCATCCAGCAGCGTTGCGTTCGGCGCTGTCGAGACGCACTCTCGACACTGCGACTGCACCCTTGTCAACGGCATCAAGCAGCATCTGCAAAACGAACCGGGCATCGTTGTCGTGAAGCAGATAGTCGGAGTATTCGATGGCACCCTTCACGTTGCCGGAGTTGATCACCGGCTCAGATGCCGCCAGCGCGCTTGGGGACATCACACGAGGGCGATGCGTGGCGAAGCGTCCGAGAGCCCAATATGCGTTGGCGCCCAGCGCAGCGAAAGCCGGTGAAAACGGTGAGGTGGGTCCCAGCGCAGCCAGGAACCGAACTTCGCTCACACGGCTGCCATAGGAGCTAGCCAAAAGGTTGCGCGAGCGGCACAGCCCCGCCACAAGACCGACCTCGTAGGACTGCAGATACTTAAAGCCTCCCCAGATGAGGTTGGAGGATTCTTGGCTGACACCCGAAGCGAAGTCACCCATGTCAATGAGAGCCACCCGCAGCCCATGCGAAGCCAGCGCTAGAGCCGAAATCGCGCCGTTGATACCGCCGCCAACGATCAGCGCGTCGTGGGTGACAGCGGTGAGACGCTCAAGGTTCTGCTCGCGTAACTCACAAGTGTGGACCACTTCGTTGGAAGGCATTTGAATTATTTAACGGCCTGCTGTTGCGACTGTCGCTCGGCTCGTCCACGGCGCAGCGAGTCACGGCCCAAGGGTATGTACTGAGCTGCGGACAGATAGCTGTAAAACAGCGACGGCACTGCACACACCCAGCCAGCGATCCTGAAACCGTCAGCCACAGCCAGATCCGACGCACCAGCCAGAAGCAGCGGGAAGCAGATATAAAGCCCGAAGGTGGCGCATTTGCCCCACCAGGTCACATCAATCGGTTTAGCACCAAGCATTAACAGCACTAAACCGATCACAGCTACTAAGCCTTCGCGCAACAGAGCTGGCACTACCAGCCACCACGGAACCGAACCATCTATTCCTGCTGCGATCACTCCGACGAACAGCACGGCCCGGTCTGTGATCGGGTCAAGCAACTTGCCGACACGCGAAACCGAATTGAAGCGGCGAGCCCACCAGCCGTCCACCCAGTCGGTAGCCCCGAGCGCTCCCCACAGCAAGGCTGCCGCCCAGCGGTCCTCTGCGCCAAAAAGCAGCCACAGAAACCCAGGAACGCAAAACAGGCGTGCCGCAGAGATCAGGTTCGGGATAGTGAGGATGCGGTCCTCGCTTATGCGCGGCGCTGTCATGGCATCAAGCCTACGATTGGGAGATGAGTTCAGTTTTTACTCAGATCATCAACGGCGATCTGCCGGGTCGCATCGTTTGGCAGGACGACTGCTGTGTCACCATTGTCAACATACGTCCCCTCAACCGCGGACACATGCTGGTGGTGCCCCGCCAAGAAGTCGATCATTGGGTGGATCTTGACACTGAGACCGTCAATCACTTAATGACCGTGGCTCATCATGTGGCCAAAGCTTTGCAGGCTTGTGGACTGGCACCTGACCGGGTGGGTTTGATGATCGCTGGTTTTGAGGTGCCGCATGTTCATCTGCATGTGCTGCCGATCTCAACGATGGCGCACCTCGAATTCGTCAATGCCGACCCCAACCCAGATTCTGAAGATCTGGACATGATCGCCAGCTTGCTGTCGGCTGAACTGGCAAAGACTTAGCCAGCGCCTTGACTGCAAGTAGCACCACTAGTACTACTGCACTACTAGCACCACGCGAAGCGAAAGGGGGTGACCACATTGGCTAGAAGGCTTACCGAGTTCAGCCACGGCGCTGGTTGAGGCTGCAAGATCGCCGCTGGTGATCTCGCGCACGTTGTGCGTGGCCTGACCCCCGATCCCCCGCCGGAGCTTCTGGTTGGCTTAGCAACCTCTGATGATGCTGCGGTCTGGCAGATCGCGCCCCGACGAGCCCTAGTGGTGACCGCCGACTTCATTACGCCTGTGGTTGACGACGCTCGCCTATGGGGCCAGATAGCGGCCACCAACGCCGTGTCCGATGTCTACGCCATGGGAGGACGACCGCTTCTGGCTTTGAATCTTGTGGCCTGGAACTCCGAGGAACTACCCAACGAACTGCTCGCTGAGGTGCTCGCTGGAGGCGAAGACGCGGCTCGTGGCTGCGGTTTCGTGGTGGGTGGCGGTCACACGGTGGATGATCCCGAGCCGAAATACGGGATGGCTGTAGTAGGCGAAGTTGATCCCAAACGCATGCTCACCAACACGGGGTTGCGGCCCGGCAACGCGCTGGTGCTCACCAAGCCGTTGGGTTCGGGTGTGATCTCAACTGCTGTCAAACGCGGTAAGGCACCCGACACAACAGTGAAGCGAGCCGTGCGCGAAATGATCCGATCTAACGAGAGAGCTGCTGCTGTCGGGCTGCGCCATGGTGCCACAGCCGCTACTGACGTGACCGGTTTCGGTTTGCTCGGCCATGGTCAGCGCTTGGCACAGGAATCCAGTGTGGATTTGAAGATCACGGTCGGGCAAGTTCCGATAATTGAGGGCACTCATGAGCTGGCCTCTTCGGGGATGGTTCCCGGCGGAACTCAACGCAATCTTGATTGGGTGTTGCCGCATCTTGACCGAGGCACTGTTAGCGATGCTGATGTGACGCTGCTTGCTGATGCTCAAACGTCGGGAGGTCTGCTGCTGGGCATGATCAGCCGCGACGCGGCTATGGCGGCAGTGACCGAACTGCGGCTAGACGGTCATGAGGCCGCCGTCATCGGCGAAGCCTGCGAAAGTTCTAACCCAGGCAAAATCCAACTGCGGCAATAGACCTGAAGACCTAGAAACCTGACATCCGAATACGGCGATAGCCCTCTCTAAGGTCGGTTCTGCAACGGCCGCACCATGGTCCGGGTTGCGAACACCCCAATAGCGGCAACCATCATCAGCCCGCTGCCAACAAGGCCTAGCACCACCGCACCGGCACTGTCGATTAGCAGACCCCCGAGCAGCGGCCCACCAGCACGACCCGCCGCCATCAACGCCTGAGCATCGCCTACACGTTCTTCGGGGTAGCGCGAACGGCTAGCGAGCACCTCAAATACTCCCGGTATCGCAGCCCAGAAGAAGAAGCCCCAGGTGATCAGCGCCACCATAAACAACCAGTCGTAGCTGGCGGTCGCCACCAAAATCGCGCAGACCGCGGTGGCCGCCATCGGGATACTGGGCATTGCGCGCGCTTTGCGCATCCGAGACGCCGGGATCGCCACCACTGCGTTGAGACTGAAACCCACCGCAATCACCGTCACTGACAATCCAGGGTCGCCTGTTCCCAGCACCACCGCATAAATGAAAACCGCTGACCCTCCAAGAGTGAACAAACCCAGACAAATCAGGATTATTCGTGCTGCGACCACTGCCCGGCGGCGCACCCTTGCCCTCGGCAGTTCTGTGACTTCGCTGTGATATCCAAACAGCAGCGGCAACAACGACACCCCTGCCAGCACCAGAAACACCAGCCTGATACCGCCAGCGTTAACCAGCAGCGATACCAGCGGCGCAGCTACAACTCCTACCACCGGACCCGACACAGCGACATCACCCATGCGACGTTCATCGCCGAAAGCCTGCACCCAGCCGTACCAGGCCAGCACCCCCAAAGACACGCCGCTGATCAGCCGCAAAGCCACCAGCAGCGCAAACGCTGGCAGAGATGCTGAAGCCAGGTTGGCGACCGCGGCTGCCACCAGCGCCGTCACAAAAACCCGGTCGCGTGGTTGCAGCCAACGTCCCGAACCCCACGAGGCGATCACGAAACCGCCAAGCTGGAATACTCCGATCAGCGCAGCCGAACCCAGGCTTATGCCGTAATGCTCCGAGACTGCCGTCAACAAAAACGGTGTGGACACGAAGGCGAGGACACTGAAACCGACCGCCAGCAGGATCCCGACCTTGACACTGGGACGCAGCAGATACACGAGGCGGACAGGACTTTGCACCGGTTGATCCTTGAATACTCAGGCTCTTGTAGAGAGCTTTCTTTGGTTAACTCAAGGCGCAGACGCGCCAGAGCGGCTAGCGAGGTTCGCGAGGCAGACCAAGGATCCGCTCAGCGATGATGTTGCGCATAATGATCGAAGTTCCGCCTTGGATCGTGTATGCAGGGGCGTAGCAGATAGCAGCTGGCACAGTGTCACCGAAGGTGGCGGCTGCGCCCAGTACCTGAGCAGCGAACTGCGCCACCCGCTGCTGGTGCTCGGTGCAGAACGCTTTGGTGCCAGCACTGTAATCAGCCGACCCGGTGCCCAACGCACCTCGATAAACCATGAGCCGTCCTAGCCGGTAACCGGTTTCGATGGCTGCCACCTGCTGACGGATCAGCGGGTCACTCAGGTCGGCTTGCTTGAGAGCCAGATCATAAAGCGGGCGGTTCGACACCAGACGGTCGATGCCGCCACGCTCAAAACCGAGCTGCACCATGGTCTGCACAAACGCTGCGCCTTCGACACCTACAAGATTGCCGACAGGCACACGCACATCGCTAAAAAAGATTTCGCAGAAGTGCGTGTTGTCAACCATGTCACGCACCGGTTGCACCTCAATGCCGTCAAGGTTCATAGGCACGATCAGCTCAGAAAGGCCGCGATATGGCGGGCCGTCACTGCCGGTGCGACAGATCGCATAGCAGTAGTCGGCATCGGCTGCACCGCTGGTCCAGATTTTTTGACCGTTAACGATGTAATAGTCGCCGTCACGACGCGCAGAGGTTCTCAAAGAAGCAAGATCCGAGCCAGCGTCGGGTTCGCTCATGCCGATGCACCAAGATGCCTCCCCTGTAAGCATTGACGGCAGGAACTCATCTTTTTGGGCTTGGGTGCCGTAGCTGTAGATGGACGGACCCATTTGACGATCAGCGAACCAACTGGCCGCTATCGGAGCGCCAGCGCTGATCATTTCCTCGGCCATGATGATGCGTTCTATGCCGGGGCGTTCAGCACCGCCGTATGCACGCGGCCAGGTCATGCCGATGAAGCCTTCGGCGGCGAGAACCCGAGAGAACTCTTTAGAGTGCCCGTTGATCCACGAGTCGCTGCACTGTCCGTGAGCGGCTACGCCTCTGCGAGCTACGTCACGAGCTCTGGCACGAAGCTGCTGCCATTCGGGCCGCATTGAGAAGTCAAGGCTCATTGCTGTGTTGTCTATCGTCAGTGGTGGTCACTAAAGCGCTAACGGGGCCGAACGCCCCGAACCCCAAGGAAGCTGAGGTCAATCCAAGATATGCAGACTCGGGGTAGCCGCACGGCTCTAAAAGTCACTAGATTCTGAGTTTGATCATTGAAGCTTCCTCGCACATCTCAAAGGAGCACCCATGACTAACTCTGAAACTGATTCTGTGACTGGCGGGAGTTGCCCCGTTCAACACTCACCCCATGCGAATATGGGTTCACTCGCTAACCAGATCTGGTGGCCCGAGCAGCTGAACCTGCGTCCGCTCAACAAGAACTCACCCAAGGTTGATCCGATGGACGGCGATTTCGACTACCGCCGCGACTTCAACAGCCTTGACCTCGCAGCAGTGAAAGCCGATATAGCAGCTGTTCTCACCGACTCACAGGATTGGTGGCCCGCCGATTATGGCCATTACGGGCCGCTGATCATCCGCATGACCTGGCATAGCGCAGGCACTTACCGCATCCATGACGGTCGTGGTGGCGGCGGTTCAGGTACGCATCGCTTCGCGCCGCTTAATAGCTGGCCCGACAACGCCAACCTCGACAAAGCTCGACGGCTGCTATGGCCAGTGAAGCAGAAGTATGGCCGCAGCATCTCGTGGGCTGATCTGATGATCCTTGCTGGCAACGTGGCGTTGGAGTCGATGGGTTTCAAGACTTTCGGTTTCGGTGGCGGACGAGTTGATGTGTGGGAACCCGAAGAAGACATTTACTGGGGTCCCGAAACCGGCTGGCTAGACGACGAGCGTTACAGCGGCGACCGTGAACTAGCTGATCCGCTTGGCGCTGTGCAGATGGGGCTGATCTACGTCAACCCTGAAGGCCCCAACGGCAACCCTGATCCGCTAGCCGCAGCCCGTGACATCCGCGAGACCTTTGCCCGTATGGCTATGGACGACACTGAGACGGTGGCTTTGATCGCTGGCGGTCACACATTCGGCAAAACCCACGGCGCTGCCGACGGAGACGAATACGTCGGGGTTGAGCCTGAAGGCGCGTCCTTGGAGCAGCAAGGCATGGGCTGGGCTAACACTTTCGGCAGCGGTGTCGGCGGAGACGCCATCACCAGCGGGCTTGAGGGTGCTTGGACACCCACGCCGATCGCTTGGGACAACAGCTACTTTGAGACCTTGTTCGGATACGAGTGGGAACTGTCCAAGAGTCCCGCTGGTGCGTATCAGTGGATCCCTGTTGACGGCGGTGGTACTGGCACTGTGCCGGACGCTCATGATCCTTCGCTGAGCCACACTCCGGTGATG
Organism: Candidatus Aldehydirespirator catecholifindens; assembly: GCA_028283245.1. Lineage (GTDB taxonomy): Bacteria > Actinomycetota > Acidimicrobiia > Acidimicrobiales > Aldehydirespiratoraceae > Aldehydirespirator > Aldehydirespirator catecholifindens. Next base: position 68,048 of record JAPYNU010000074.1, read on the forward strand.
CTGACCACTGACCTGGCTTTGCGTATGGATCCGATTTATGAGCCGATCTCGCGCCGTTTCTTGGAGAACGTTGACGAGCTCGCTGATGCTTTCGCTAGAGCCTGGTTCAAGCTGCTGCATCGTGATATGGGACCCAAGTCGCGTTATCTCGGGCCTGAGGTTCCTGCCGAGGATCTGATCTGGCAGGATCCTGTGCCAGCTGTCAACCATGATCTGGTGGACGATGCTGATGTTGCCGACCTCAAGGCCGAGATTCTTGATTCGGGTCTTTCAGTGGCGCAGATAGTGGGTGCTGCTTGGGCTTCCGCTTCGACTTTCCGTGATAGTGACCTGCGCGGCGGTGCTAACGGTGCCCGTGTGCGCCTGGCACCCCAAATCGACTGGGAAGCCAACGATCCCGCTTCGCTGCGTGGAGTGCTGGCCGTGCTTGAGGGCATACAGGCCAGCTTCAACAACGCTCAAAGCGGCAACAAGCGTGTGTCGCTAGCTGACCTGATCGTGCTGGGAGGCTGTGCTGGCGTTGAGGTGGCAGCCCGTCAAGCAGGCAGCGCAGTATCGGTGCCGTTCTCACCGGGACGCAGCGATGCCACCGCCGAGCAGACCGATGCCGATTCTTTTTCGGTGTTGGAACCGACCGCTGACGGTTTCCGTAACTACTGGCGAGCTCACGACAAGCGCCGTCCCGAGACGGTGCTTGTTGATAAGGCCAGCTTGTTGTCGCTGACCGCGCCCGAGATGACAGTGCTCATCGGTGGGATGCGTGTGCTGGGTGCTAACACAGGAGGCTCTTCGCTGGGTGTGCTCACTAGCAGGCCAGGGGTTTTGAGCAACGACTACTTCGTCAACTTGCTTGACATGGGCACCGACTGGAGCGTTTCGACCGACACTGAGCATGTCTATGAAGGTCGTGACCGTGACAGCGGCGAACTGCGCTGGACCGCTTCGGCGGTGGATCTGGCTCTCGGTTCTAACTCGCAGTTGCGTGCCATCGCCGAGGTTTACGGATCAGACGACGCTCAAGACAAGTTCGTGCATGACTTCGTAGCTGCATGGCACAAGGTCATGAACCTAGACCGCTTCGACCTAGCCTGAGCCGCAGCACGCAGAGCAGCGCTGCCGCAAGACCCAGCGCGCCCTCAACGCGGCGGGTTTGTGTAAGCGTTCTGGCTCGCTTTTAGCTCAACCTGGATTGCGCATCTGGCGGAGTTGCTCTTCCAGCTCTCTCACCCGCGCTTCGGCGGTTTCACGTCTGGAGCGTTCGGCAGCGACTCGGTTGTCGGCGTTACCGGCTCGGTTGTCGGCAGCATCGGCTCGGTCTTCTGCGGCGTCGGCTCGGATTTGTTCGGCTTCGGCGTGTATTTCGGCTGCTTCGCGTTTGGCGCGTTCGGTCGCGGCTTGGGTTTCGGCGTCTTGCATTGTGGGGATTGGCAGGTTGTTGGCTGGGTCCACGAACACGAGCTTTTCGTGATCCCACCGCAAATACAGTTCAAGCACGGCGCTATGGCCTTGGACAACCCCGTCGGCTACTTCCGTGA
>JAPYNU010000075.1 GCA_028283245.1 Candidatus Aldehydirespirator catecholifindens
GCAGAAGCCTCATCGGGGCGACCGGTCAAGAAATCGGTGATCTTTGACCGACCAGACTGTGCTGGCGGGCGGCGTCGACCAGACCTTGAACTGTCAGTCACGAGGCATACCGGCATCGATCCAGGATTGCAGCATCACTGCGGCCGCCACCTGATCAACAACACCGCGCCTTTGCGGCCCTTTCATCTGCTGAGCTATGAGGCTCCGTTCGGCGATGACCGTAGTGAAGCGCTCATCGTAGGAAACAACCGGCACCGTCAGGTGACGCTCTAGGCGTGCAGTCTCGGCTCGAGCAGCTTCAGCGGCTGGGCCTTCAGACCCGTTGAGCGAAACAGGCAAACCCACTACCACGATCTCGGCCTGCCATTCAGACACTTGTTCGGAGATGGCCCGCAAATCTTGATCGGGATCGCCGCTGCGCTGCAAGGTCGCTACCGGAGTAGCCACCGTCGCCGCAGAGTCACACACTGCCACCCCAACTCGGCGCTCTCCCAGATCAATACCCAACGCTCTCATGCGAAGCTCTCAAAAGCGCCTGGCTGGCTGCGACAGGCAGCGACAGTTGACATAATCTGCCGCCAACACCGCCAGCACGGCTGCTAATCACACCTGCGCCTTTAACCCTGCCGCCGCGCGCGCCAAGTCAAGCGCCTCATCTAAACGCTGCGCATCGGCACCTCCAGCCACACAAAAATCCGCCGCAGGCCGCCCGCCACCGCTGATCGCCTTCTTGGCTTCAGCTATGAGCTCGCCAGCATTGAAGCCCGATCCTTCGACAGCGCCAGCTGCCAGTGCCGCTCCCCCCGACTCAAGCGCAGTGCCTAACACCACAGCCCGCACGCCTTCAATGTTGCGTATCGACATGGTCAGATCACGCAAACCTTCACGGTCAACATCATCCACACGCGCTATCACCACACCCGACACCGCTTCTTCGGCAAGTTGCGGTGCCCTGCTGAGCGCTATGCGACGCCTGAGTTCGGCAAGCTCGGCTCGCAATGCTGAGGTTTCGTTCTGACGTTTGGCAACACCTTCGACAAGATCAGTTGCGGGCACCGCCAAAGAGCGGGCCAGTTCGTCCAGCAGCGACTTCTGATGGCGCATCACTTTGAATGTGTCGGGCCCAGTTATCGCCTCCAGACGGCGGATATTGGCACCAATCGATGCTTCAGCGGTGATGTGAATGGCACCGATCTCGCCCAAAGATCGCACATGCGTGCCTCCACAAAGCTCCAACGAATGGCGGCCTGCCTCAAGCACTCGAACCATGTCTCCGTATTTGTCGCCGAAGAAAGCGATAGCTCCGATCTGCTTAGCATGATCCATGGAGGTTTCGTAATGACGACACGACTCGTTGTCAAGCACTTCAGTGTTAGCGAGATCCTCCACCGCTTCAATTTGCTCGGGGGTCATAGCTTCGTAGTGACTGAAGTCGAAACGCAGACGGTCGGGACCAACCCAGGATCCCTGCTGTTTGACATGACCGCCGAGCACTTCTCGCAACGCCCAATGCAGGATGTGGGTTGCGGTGTGGTTGCGTCTCAAGCCAGCACGGCGTTCAGAGTCCACAGAGGCGGTCACCTCGTCGCCAGCACGTAACTCGCCGCTGATCGCCTCAAAGCAATGCACATGCAAATCGGGCACTACGTAGACAGTGTCAACGACTTGAGCTTCAGCGCCGGTCGCCTCGCAAAATAGTTTGCCTGTGTCGCCTATCTGACCGCCACTTTCGGCATAAAACGGAGTGCGGTCAAGCACCACACGGTTGCCATGCACCAGCAGAACCCTTGCCGTTGTGGTCAGTTCAGCCCGACCGCAGAAATCGGTGGGGCCTGTCGCTGACAGCACCGACACGAAGGGAGCCAAATCGTCGCTGTCGGCCACCGCACGGGCACTGCGAGCCCGCTGCTGCTGGCGCGACATCTCCGCTTCGAAGCCTTCGCAGTTGACTGTCACGCCGCGCTCGGCGGCGATCTCAACTGTGACCTCCAGCGGGAAGCCGTAGGTGTCGTGCAGCAGGAAAGCCGCCTCACCGTCAAGTGTCTCACCCTCAACTAGAGCTTCAAGGCGCTCATCAAGTATCGCTTGACCGATGCGCAGCGTCTGGCGAAAGCGCTGTTCTTCACGGTCGATCACGTCACGCACATAGCTGTGATTGCGAACCAGGTCTGGATACGCCTCGCCCATAAGTTCGGTAACTGCGTCAACCATTCCGCCCATCACTGGGTTCTCAACACCTAGAAGGTAGGCATGACGCACAGCACGGCGGATGATCCGACGCAGCACATAGCCGCGGTCTTCGTTGGACGGGAATACTCCGTCGCTGACTAGAAAGGTAGTTGAGCGGGCATGGTCGGCGAGTATCCGAAGCGACACGTCACGAGCTTCGGATTCGCCAAGTTGTGCTCCTGTCAGTCGCTGGGCGGCATCAAGCAACACAACGAATTCGTCGGTCTGGAACACCGAGTCCACTCCTTGCAGCACCGCAACGGTGCGCTCCAAGCCGAGACCAGTGTCAATTGATGGTTTCGGTAGTGGAACCTCAACTCCTTCAGGAGTGCTCTCGAACTGCATGAACACCAGATTCCAGACTTCCACGAAACGTTCGTCGCCGCCTTGCGCTGGGCCGCCATCGGGGCCGTATTCGCGACCTTTGTCCCAGAAAATTTCTGAGCACGGCCCGCAAGGCCCGACATCAGCCATGCGCCAGTAGTTGTCTTCACCGAGACGCTGAATCCGCTCGGCTGGCACCCCCACTTGGTCACGCCAGATAGCTGCGGCTTCGTCGTCGCTGTGATGAACAGTCACCCAGAGCCGTTCGGGATCCATGCCGAGCACTCCAGTAACGAACTCCCAGGCCCAAACGCAAGCGTCGGCTTTGAAATAGTCGCCGAAACTGAAATTGCCGAGCATCTCAAAAAAGGTCAAATGCCGGGAGGTGCGCCCTATCTCGTCAAGATCGTTGTGTTTGCCTCCAGCCCGCACACATTTCTGCACTGTGACAGCCCGATCGAAGGGAGGCTGCTGCTCGCCAGTGAAATAACCCTTGAAAGGCACCATGCCAGCAACCGTAAACAACAGCGTCGGGTCATGAGGGATCAAACTGGCCGACGGTTGATGGCTGTGGTTACGTTCTGCGAAGAACTCCACGAAAGCTTTGCGGACCTCAGCCGCAGTTAAATATTTCACGAGCTGTTTGGGCGGCTGGATGCCGTGAGTTCGTCAACGCTCAGCTCAGACTCGGTCGTCTGCATGGTCTCACGTCCCTCGGCTACAGCATGACGGATGTCATCAACGATCCGTTGCGCTCCGCGCCCGACGTTATAAATACCTGTCGCGGCGGTTTCACGGGCGCGGCCTATCACCTGCTGAGATCGGTCAACGGCCACGCTACGAAGGTTGTCTGGTGTGTAACGTTCGGCTGCGGCGCGGGCTTTGCCTCGTAGCCAGGCCGCTGTGCCGAGCCCGGCTGCGTAACCGGCACCCATCCACCAAAGGCGTCTCATGATGCGTGTCCCACCAGTTGGTCAAGATGCTTCAGCGTCGGTCTCATAGCTTGCGCTCCAATTTTTGGGTGTTGTCTGTGGGCAGGTCAAGGACACGGCGCTGACGGCGTCGGCCGCGAAGGCGACGGCCTGCTTGGCTGACACCAGACATCAGCGAAAGACCTTTGATGAGTGGCGGAGCGAACGCCCGGTAAGTCAAGCGGCTGGCGTTATCGGCGGTTACGGCGATGCGCTCTGCTCGTCGGATCACCCGATCCACGCGATGCAGTTCAGCGTCAGCCGCTTTGACGGTGCTGTGCAGGTCATCAACCATCGGCAGCGCTGAATCCCTTAGATCATCCACTACCGAACGCAGGTCACGCATAGTACGCACCAGCGACACCACGGCAACAGCAAGCACTGCCACCGCAGCCAAACAGACCACGCTCACGATCACCGCAGCCAGATCAATAGCGCTCACGCATCCAAAGATAGCGCTTCAGCGGGGGCGTTCTCCGGCTTAGCCGGATCCGTTAGTCGTATATCCACATATCCATCAAAGAGATATACTGATGTCTATGACCAAACGCCTGATTGACATTGAAGACGAACTCCTAGCGGAGGCTCAGCGACGCATAGGCACATCCACTATGAAAGAGACGGTCAACGACGCACTGCAACATGTAGTCGACTTTGACCTGAGGCTAAGTCACATCTGTCGCCTGATAACGATGGAGGGAATTGATCTCGCTGATGACGACATTATGCGTGAAGCATGGCGCTGAACGCTCGTTATCTGGCCGACAAAAGTGCGCTAGCACGGATGTCGCATGCAGCGGTGGCGGAGCGAATGGTGCCTCTACTCCTCGGTGGTGAGATTGCAACTTGTGCCATCATCGACCTTGAAGTCCTATACAGCGCCCGCTCGCTAAGGGACTACGAGCAGGTTCGCGCCGAGCGCGACAGTCTGGAGTCGCTGCCTTTGACTGGTGATGTGACGGCACTGGCGCTGGACGCTCAACACCGTTTAGCGCTCATTGGGCAGCATCGTGTGCCTGTGCCCGACCTGCTGATCGCTGCCACAGCACAACACTATGACATCACCCTTCTTCACTATGACCGTGACTTCGACCAGATTGCTGGGGTGACCGGCCAACCGACAGAGTGGGTAGTCCCTCGTGGCTCTCTATGAGATTGCAGAGCGCATCATTGCTGACTACATCATTGTTGAGCGCATCGTTGCCGACCTTCTGCTGATTGAGGTCAGCGCATGAACGAACGCCCACTGGCCTCAGGCTTCCGTGCGTGGCTGCGGCCCCCGCGCGGTGATAGCGAGGCTATGGAGGACCGCACTGTCAGCTTCCTTGAGTTGTTCTACGACCTTGTCTACGTCGTGTTGATAGCGCGCATCGCGCACACGCTGGCAGGCGAGGTGTCGTGGACGGGGCTACGCGACTTTGTGCTGGTCTTCACGCTGATCTGGATTGCATGGATCAACGGCACCCTGTATCACGAACTGCACGGAGGCGAGGACGGGCGCAGCCGCGGCTACATCTTCGTGCAGATGGCTCTGCTCGTGGTGCTTTCGGTGTTCACAGACCATGCCACCACCGACACCGGTGACGGCAGAGGCTTCTCAATCGTCTACACCTTGCTGCTGGTGTTGCTTGGCTGGCAATGGTCCGATGCCCGCCGTCAGGACACTCCCGAGATACGCCGCCTCGACACCAACTACATCCTCGGTGTTGGTGTGGTTGCGGCGGTCGTAGCGGCGAGCGTGTTCGTTAACTCCAACGATGCCCGTCTCATTCTGTGGCTGATCGCAGCGGTCGTCAACTTCACGGGTGCAATGGTGCAGGGGCCTAGGTTCGGTGATGCCTTGCGCGTCACCGAGTCCATGGCCGAACGCTTCGGTCTGTTCACGATTATCGTGCTCGGAGAAGTCGTTGTTGGAGTCGCCGAAGGTCTCACCGAAGCTGGTAGCAGCGCCCTTGCGGTGGTAACTGGCCTGCTTGCCCTCGGGATTGGTTTCGGCCTCTGGTGGAACTACTTCGACTTCGTGGGCCGCCGCGTGCCGAGACCTGGAATCGCTCCTAGAACCATCTGGCTTTACGGACATTTCCCGCTGACGATGTTCATTGCTGTCGCTGGCGCAGGCATGGTCTCGCTCATTGAGCACGCCGCTGACGCACAAACCCCCAACAGCACCGCCTGGCTTGTTTCAGGCTCTGTCGCTGCGACCTCTGTGAGCCTTGCCGCCGTCACCATGACAACGGCCGCCCATCCGGGGCGGAGACTAGTGCCCTACGCCCTCCTCGGTGCTGCGGTCGTCTCACTCGTGCTGGTGTTATTGCGTCCTGCCCCTTGGGTGCTAGCGCTGGGACTTTGTCTGGCGCTGTTGGGGGTCTGGGTGGAAGCGTTCATCCGCCACGCCCGCCACGGTCTGCCCATCGCCGAAACCTGAACACAGACACGACGGCCGCTGCCGTCCATCAAATCGGCACAGAAATAGCGGGTTTAGCTCGAATCTCGGCGACGTTCCGTCAGGCGGTCGCGCAGTTCGGCCTCAGCACCTTGCTCGGAAGGCTCGTAGTAGACCTTGGCAGCCACTTCCGCAGGGCGGTGCTGCTGGGAGACCCAGCCGCAGGGATAGTCGTGCGGAGAGAGATAGCCCTCTCCATCACGCCACGGACATCCTTCACACCCGCTGTCACCGCGGAAAGCTCCTCGAAAACCCTGGCCGTGGTGAGCACCACGAACCGCGCCAACGTCGTCTTGCCGGTGCCTGGCGGGCCCCAAAGGATCACCGACGACAGCCGATCAGCTTCGATCAGTCGGCGCAGCGGCCGTCCCGGACCAACCAGATGCTGCTGACCCACGATGTCGTTAAGACTGCGAGGCCGCAGCCGCGCCGCCAGCGGCGACCGCCCCCGCAAGCGCTCAACCGCAGCAGCTTCGAACAGATCACCGGCCACACCGCGACCCTACGCCAATGCGATCCAGTCGCGCTCACAGCGAAGATGCCCGCGCGCTCTTGACACCCGCGAGGACATGTGCCTATCATTGTTCTGTCGGACGATCAATAAGAGGCAGGTCAGTATGTCGGCACGACTGAGGCTGATAGTCAAACCCAAGGTCGCAGGGCTCGTCACTCTGGTGGCTGTCCTTTTATTGTCATCAGTACCGCGTATTCTCATCCCCTTATGACAGAGTTGTTGCTAAACAATCTAGTATGTCATGAACTCGGGCACTCCGTTGGATTCAATGACGGAGGCACTTCGTCGACGAGCTGTATTACTGGAGGCAACAACAACAAACTGGATCCATATGAGATTAGGGCGATCAACTTACAGTATTGATGCAGGTTAGAGTATGAATATTATGACGATACGAAAACTTCTACTTTCGGTAGTGCATTTTGCGCTAGTTGTGCCAGTACTGATGGCATGTAGCACAAGCTTTGAGACTTCACCGGCGGTTACTGGGCTTGCACTAGACGAACCAGCAGAAGTGCAAGAAGAGTGGATGCCGGTCGGCACGGACGGCCTATTGACCTACGATGAATCGATCCCTCTCACTTCTTATGGCAAGTTTGAGTTCTTCCGAGATGATCTAACAGAACTCACTGAAACATCAGATATCGTGTTCATCGGTAGAGTGACCGACTATCTTGAGGCCGTGCTGACTATTCAGCCCCCAGTAGAAGATCCATGGGGATTCCCTAGAGTCTTTGACGCAGTCGTGTTCACGATTGACGAACTTCTTACCGGCGAAGTGAAAGATCCAGACAATAAGGTTAAAGTAGCGACGTTCGCACTTTTGCAGAACAGGGATGGCTTACCACGGTATCGCATATCTGACCCACCCATAAATATTGTTCGTGCTGGCATAGAGCATAGAAATCTGCCTGACGGTCCGAAATATCTAATCTATGTTTCACACCACTTCAATCAAGGCGGGCCTTTCTACAGGCCGGATCTCTATTTCTTCAACACGAGCGGTGGAGTGGTAGAGATACTCGCGGAAGACAAACTGGGCATCGGCGCCAACCCGCCGCTAGTGCAGGCCGTCGTCGCTGACGACAGTGGGCACTCGCTGATTGATCACGGTCTGACGCTGGCCGATGCCAGAGCTGCCGTAGGGATCACAGGAGACGAGTTTCAGGAGTCCGCTGACGAACCTAACCCCGACATGCGCCTCAGGCAATGACGGTCAGGCTGGGGGTAGGACTCGCAGACCTAGCTCTTGAAGATGGGTTTCGGCGATAGGGCTGGGAGCGTCAGTGAGAGGGTCAGCGCCAGACTGAGTCTTCGGAAAAGCGATCACCTCACGGATGTTCTCCTCGCCCACAAGCAGCGCTGTTAGACGATCCAGACCAACCGCGAAACCGGCGTGGGGAGGCGCACCGTAACGGAAAGCGTCAAGCAGGAAACCGAAGCGTTTCTGTGCCTCATCAGCAGCGATGCCCAACACCTCAAAAATGCGTTGCTGCACATCGCGGCGGTGGATCCTGACGCTGCCAGATCCGAGTTCCCAGCCATTGAGCACTAGGTCGTAAGCCTGGCTGCGAATCTGCAGCAGATCTTCTCCCGAAAGCGGGCCGTCCGGCGGCATGAGCATCGGCAGGTCGTCTTCGTGAGGCATGGTGAAGGGATGATGTGACGGGATCGGCTCGCCTTGGGCGTTCAATCCCTCAAACAGCGGAAAGTCCAGCACCCATAAATAGTTGAAGCTGCCGTCGTTGACGGGGGGACGACCCAACTCCAAGCGCAGCAAACCCAGAACATGGCGCACCAACCGGCGCTCGTCAGCCACTAAGAAAACCATGTCGCCGACCTTGGCATCAAGAGCGCTAATCACAGCGGCGGCCTCCGCTGACGACAGGAACTTCGCCACCCCAGCTTCAAGGATCAAGCCTGAGGCACCCGAGGCTGCGGCATCTTCATTAGAGGAGTCACTGGCGGGATCGGCTGTGGCGACACGCATCCAGGCCAAGCCCTTAGCACCCCAACGCTGGCACATCGCCACTAATTCATCAATGCGGCTGCGGGGCAGGCTCTCAGCACCGCCGCTAAGACAAATCCCTTTCACGCACGGCGCTTGGAACACACGAGCTTTTGTGTCAGCGAAGATCGGGGTGAGTTCCACAAGTTCCATACCGAAGCGAGTGTCGGGCTTGTCAGAGCCAAAACGCTCCATGGCATCAAGCCAAGTGATGCGATCAAAGGTCTCAGGATCATGTCCGGTTACCTCAGCAGTGGCCTCTGCGACTGCGGTCGTGACGAAGCCGAGCACATCGTCGCGTTGCACAAACGAAGCCTCTACGTCAAGCTGTGAGAACTCGAACTGTCGATCGGCTCTGAGGTCTTCGTCACGCAAGCAGCGGGCGATCTGGTAGTAGCGGTCAACGCCGCCCACCATGGTGAGTTGCTTGAAAATCTGTGGGCTCTGAGGCAAGGCGTAGAAGGCACCCGGCTCTTTACGTGAAGGAACCACAAAATCGCGGGCACCCTCAGGAGTGGACGCAATCAGCATCGGAGTCTCAACCTCAACGAAACCCTGAGCGTCCATGGCTCGGCGGATAGCCCGGTTGACCGCAGCCCTAGAACGTAGGTTGCGCTGCATTCGAGGTTTGCGCAGATCCACGTATCGATGCCTTAGGCGCAGAGTCTCGTCCACCTCGGTTCGTTCATCAAGCGGGAAAGGCGGCGGCTCGGCGCGTGACAGCAGTTCCACATCGCAGTCTTGAAGTTCAACGTCGCCGGTAGGCAAAGCCGGATTGGCGGTGCCTTCGGGACGCAGGCGCAGCGTGCCGGTGATAGCTACCACATACTCGGCACGCAGGTCTCTGGCACCGTCCACCACGCATTGCAACACGCCGCTGTGATCACGCAGATCAACGAAGGCGAGATGCTCGCTGTGCTCACGGCGACGGTCAACCCAGCCGCAGACAGTTACGCAGCGGCCTACGTCGTCGCTGTTCAGGTGTCCACAAAGGTCGCTGCGCATTGCGGTGGCGCTGCCAGCAGCGCTGTTTTGGGTGTCGTCAGCAGGCATCAAATCAGGCTTCTAGGGCGACGATCCCGGTTACGGCGGCCACCAGATCCGCTGTTGGCACCTTGCGCTGGCTGCCCCCGAGACGCATGTTGCGCACAGTGACCGTGCCTTCGTCTAGTTCGTCGGTGCCGATGATCACCGACACGATGGCGCCTGAGCGATCAGCACGCTTCATCTGAGCTTTCAGTGAGCGACCATCGAAAGCACGTTCCACGCTCAGGCCTGCGCGCCGCAGCGTGTCGCAGGCAACGACTGCGCTTTCGCCTCCGGCTGTATCCACCACGAACACCTGCACGTCGGCAGGCTTAGAAGCGAAAACGCCTTCAGCGTCGCAGGTCAGCAGTATCCGGTCTACGCCCAAAGCAAAGCCGATGCCAGGTGTGGCGGCGCCTCCCAGTTCTTGCACTAGCCCGTCATAACGGCCACCGCCGCCGACAGCGTTTTGTGCGGTAGCAAGCGCTTCGGCTGAGAACTCGAAGGTGGTGCGGGTGTAGTAGTCGAGCCCTCGCACCAGCCGCGGCGAGATCGCATAGTCAACTTCTAGAACGTCAAGACCGGCGCGCACAGCCGCAAAATGTTCAGCGGAGGCACCCGACAGAAAATCGACCATCACCGGCGCGTCGGAGATCACCGGCTGATCTTCGCGACGTTTGGAGTCAAGCACCCGAAGAGGGTTACGTTGCAGAGTCTGACGCGACTGCTCAGACAACTCGCTGCTGCGGCTATGCAGATAGCTGTTCAAGGCTTCCAGATATGGTGGGCGACTGTCAGGGTCGCCAAGTGAATTGACCAGCAGACGTATCTGATTAAGCCCGAGAGCTTCGAAGAAACGCACCCCCAGGTTGATTACCTCAACGTCTGCGTGAGGGTCATGGGTGCCGAGGGTTTCAACGCCGACCTGCTCAAACTGGCGATAACGGCCAGCTTGGGGGCGTTCGTAACGAAACTGCGGGCCGCAGTACCAGATCTTCCAAGGCACTGTGGGACTATGTTCGACAAAAGCCCGGCAAACGCTGGCCGTCAACTCGGGGCGCAGCGCCAGAGCGCGAGGTGGTTCGCCTCTGTCAAAAAACTCAAACAGTTCTTTGGTGACCACTTCGTTAGCGCTGCCGAGACGCTGAAAAACTCCTTGATCCTCAAAGATCGGCGACTCCAGCAAACCGAAGCCCGCCCGCTCAGCCAGATCCGCAAAAGCACCCACCAGCCGCCGCCGCCTCGCCGACTCAGGTGGCAGAATGTCGCGTGTTCCCACCGGGGCTCTAAAAAGCGGCTCACCCACAACCAATAAGGCTACCGCCACGCAGCAGCCTATAACTGCCCACGCGGACGGAATCCCCATCGACTAGTCACCATAGACAGGATCAATGCAGTGCTAGATGCCTCCGCGATGGCTGACCTAACTTCCAGATGCTCCGCAATCTTTTATGGCAGTTCGAACCGCCTTGAGTACCCCAGCAAAGACGTCGGTGACTAATAGTGCCGAACTGCCTAACCCGATACTCTACTTTTGGTGGCATTAATGCTACCATTTATCGGATAGACAACCCGCTGGAGAGGATCAAGCAGAACCCCAAAACGTCCGCTTCGATGAAGGAGCATCTGCGATGAACAGACACGACCGCTATACCTATCGAATCATCTGGTCAGACGAAGATGAGATGTACGTGGGTCTGTGCGCGGAGTTCGGGTTGCTCAGCCACCTTGGCGACACTCCAGAAGGAGCACTCGCAGGTATCAGGGATGTAGTGGCATTCGCTGTCAGCAGCCTGCAACAAGACGATGCCCCTATCCCGGAGCCGCTGTCAAGCCGCCAATACAGCGGCACACTGACCCTTCGCGTGCCTCCCGAAACGCATCGCGCCCTAGCGATCGACGCAGCCAAATCTGGTGTCAGCATGAACCGCTTAGCCGCTGAACGGCTGATGATCCGCCGCTAATTAGCCTAGCGCGGGGGCCAGTAGAGTACTGGGCTCTGGTTGCCTTTTTGGAAGTGGATGCGGCGTCCCGATGGTCCGACCCACTTGTCGTAGACTGGGCCGTCAGTTATGGGTGTGGCAGTGAATCCCCAACGCCCGTTTGGACCTGGCATCCAGTCGCCGATCTCCACTACGGCACGGGTGATGCCTTGATGCACGGCAACTGCGTGTTCAATACCTTCCCACTCCACACGCGCCGGATTGATCCGCCACCACGCTCTCATCGAGTCGACCAACTCAATCAGAGACATGCTATCGCGGTAGCCGTATCCTGAGCGGTAGTTGCCGGGCTCAATCTCATAGCTGAAGTCGACCCAAGGTCGAAGGCGTATTATCAGCACTCTCTCAGCGCACATACGAAGTCAACTCCTAATCTGACGGTTTGGGTAAAGCTAACCAACCAAGGCAAGCTCTGGTGGTGGTTGCTAGTTGTTGAGGAGCGAAAGGTTACTGCACTCATGTTCGTGGGATCTCATATTTGCCGACACCACGAGAGTCTTCGCGTAATGGTCATGCCATCCACGGTGAAGGTCGTGCCAGAGCGACGAAGCGTAAACGAGGAGTGCCCCAATCCAACCCACTACTAGAACAAGCGCTATTGCCATAGGAAGAACCATGCGACGCAAGGCTTTATTCCATCCAGGAACGAGGCCATCTTCGATTCCGACGACCTTGACTCTTAGCAGTAGCTTTCCGAGAGTCTGTCCTCTAGTGGTGATAAGTGGTGTCTCATAGAGAAAAGCGGCTAGGGGAAGTAAGAAGATGGCTTCTGGTGTACCGAACAATCCTGTATGTATGCCGATGATGCTAATCAATATTCCGCAGACTACTATGACTAAGAAATCCAAAAATCTTGCCACTAGTCTAGCGCTAATAGGTGCAATTCTCGCGTTCATTTAATATAAAACCTTCTCATAATCAGTCGGCGGTGCTGTTGCGGCCGCCGAATACTCGGTATGCCTCAAACACTGCCTCTAGAGCCAGCACACTCGACAGAACCGAATCAAGCTGAGAAAGATCAGCCAACTCAAACTCGAAGTTCATACGAGCAATGAAATCGTCGCCTGTGGAGGCAGTAGCGCTAATGATGCTGAGACGATGCTCCGCTAGCACGTCGGTTACATCACGCAACAACCCTGGCCGGTCCAACGCATTCACTGCAATAGTCGTCGAGAAGGTTCCAGCAAAATCGGTATCCCATTCCACTTCAATTAGACGATCGGCCTGACCCGCAGCCAACGATAAGGCGTTTATGCAGTCATCTCGATGCACCGACACACCCCTACCACGAGTAACGAAACCAATAATCTCATCAGGCGAAATCGGATTACAGCACTGTGACAGACGCACCAAAATGTCGTCAAGGCCCTCCACATGCACACCCACATCGGAATCGCTACGCAGATGCATACCCCTCCGCCTGGCGGTGGTAGGCAAACGATCACGGTCGGCTTCACCGCTGGAATCGTCGCCGCGCAACTCCCGAGCGAAACGATTCGCCACTGACTCGGCAGACTGATGCCCCTCACCGACAGCCTGAAACAACAGATCAGGCGAGTTGTAGTTGAGTTGCTCAGCGATCGAGGTCAGCAATTTGTCTTTCAGCAATCGTCGTGCTGGAAGCCCCTCACGCCGCAGTGCTTGGATTAGGTCGTCACGGCCGTTCTCGATGGCATCAGCGCGGCGCTCTCGCGAATACCATTGCTTGATCTTGTTAGCCGCCCGGCGGCTCTCCACGAACTGCAACCAGTCACGACTAGGGCCAGCACCCTCGGTTCGGGTAGTGAAAATCTCGACCACATCACCTGACTGCAAACGGCTGTCAAGCGCCACTAGCCGTCCGTTGACTTTCGCTCCCACACAAGCATGACCCACATCGGTATGAACACTGTAAGCGAAATCCACGGGAGTAGCCCCCACAGGCAGTTCGATCACTTTGCCTTGAGGCGTGAAGATATATACCTCGTCGGTTTCGAGTTCGATCTTGAGGTTGGACATGAACACCGCGGGATCTGAGGTTTCGGACTGCCAATCAACAATGCGCGACAGCCAGGCCATCTCCTGTGACGGCGACGAGCTCTTGTATTCCCAATGCGCTGCGACACCGTGCTCGGCACGGTCATGCATCGCCCGGGTGCGGATCTGCACCTCTAAGGCCTTACCCGAAGGACCCACAACTGTGGTGTGCAACGACTGATAAAGATTGAACTTGGGCATGGCGATGTAGTCCTTGAAACGTCCCTGCACCGGTCGCCAAGTAGCGTGAATAGACCCGAGCGCTGCATAACAGTCACGCACCGAATCCACCAACACACGAATGCCCACAAGATCAAATATCTCTTCAAACGATCGTCCCTTTACAACCATTTTTTCGTAGATCGACCAGAGATGCTTGGGCCTTCCGGTCACTTCAGCTTTGATACCCAGTTCTTGAAGGCGTGACTCAACGTCGCTGATCAACTGCTCTAGATAAAGATCGCGTTCAGGAGCGCGGAGCTGCACCATCTGGTCAATCTCGGCATAGCGGCGAGGCTCAAGCGCAGCAAAAGACAGATCTTCGAGTTGCTGTTTGAGGTCTTGCATTCCCAGCCGGTGAGCTAACGGCGCATACACATCAAGAGTTTCACGCGCTATGTAGTTCTGCTTGTGTGGCGGCAGCACCGCCAGAGTGCTGAGATTATGCAGTCGATCAGACAGCTTGATGATCAACACCCGCAGATCTCTAGCAATGGCGACGATCATTTTGCGCACCGATGCAGCCTGCTGCTCTTCGCGGGTGTTGTAATGCACCCGGTCGAGTTTGGTAACTCCATCAACTATGCGTGCCACTTCGGCGCCGAAGTCTTCTTCGATGGCCACCAAAGCCACATCAGTGTCTTCCACAGCATCGTGCAGCAATGCCGCAGCGATAGTCACATCATCAAGACCAAGTCGAGCCACAGCAGTCGCCACGGCTGTGGGATGACGGATATAAGGCTCACCCGAAAGACGCTTCTGGCCTTCGTGCGCTTTGGCCGCCACATCGAATGCAGAGGTGATCAGATCGGTTGAGCGGTCACGATGATGGAGCTGATAGCAATCAAGCAGTTTGGCCATCTCGGCCGACGCAGGCCGCCGGGAGCCGCGCCTCCAAGGCAGCACCCGAGTGACCGTGGCCACCTAACACAGACCTCCGTAGCTGCGGATCATGCTCACCGCCGCCGTTGCGTTGTTCACTGCTGAGCACATTGCTGTTTGGCTCATCGCCTTTTTCGTCCGCTGGTTTTGCGGGGTCGTGGAGGTATGGCTGGCGTGCTTCCGGCTGAAGTCTTTGCCGCTGCTGCGCCGGAGCCGGTGGCAGCACGCGAACCAGAGCCGGTATCGCGTGAGCTTGATGTCCGCTTGGTGGCAGCAGCAGAACCGAGGGTTGCATCGTCGGCTGCCACTACACGAGTGGAGTCACCGGACTGAGCGCCGCGCATACGGATCCGCTCAGCGATCTCAATGTAGATCGGCTCGCGTTCTTTCATTCTCGCCACCACTGCAGCAGCCACGAACAACGACGAGTAGGTGCCAACCACGATCCCCACCAGCAGAGCCAGCGCGAATTCCTGCAGCGTCACTGCGCCCAAAACGAACGAACCGATGAACAGCATTGATGCCACCGGAATCACCGAAGTGATCGAAGTATTTACCGAACGCATCAACACTTTATTGAGTGACAGGTTCATCATCTCGATGTAGGTATAACGACCGGTAGCTGTGACTCGGCCCACCACTTCACGCACCTTGTCATACACGACGATGGTGTCATAAAGCGAATAGCCCATGATCGTGAGGAACGCAATAACAGTGGCAGGAGTGATCTCGAACTGGAATAGCGAGTAGAAGCCCACCGATACCACAATGTCGTGAATCACCGCCACCAGAGCCCCGACCGCCATCTTCCATTCGAGCCTTACAGCGATGTAGACGGCTATCAGCGCGAAGAAAGCCAACAAAGCGTTGCGGGCTTTGCCGGTGATCTCCGAACCCCACGACGGCCCAACAGTGGTAACGCTGACATCGTTGTCAGTGACTCCAGCGAGTTCAGCCAGAGTGCTGCGCACGCTGTCGATACCAGCCGGGTCTTCGATATCGGCGCGAACTCTGATGGTGTCGCCGCCTAGGGTCTGTATTTTGGCATCGGCTGCGCCAGTGTCACGCAACGCGTCACGCGTCTCAGCTACCGAAATACGCGGCGCAGGCACTTCCCAAGAAGTGCCACCCTCAAACTCAATGCCCAAGTCAACGCCACGGAATACGAAACTGCCGAAACTGATCAGCACTACTATTAGCGAGCCAGCTAAGGCGTAGCGCCATAAACGCGGGAAATCGATCTGCTGCTCGCCTCTATATAAGGCACTGAGAATACTGGTGAACCTTCTCACGGTGCTGCACCCTGCCGAGCCTCGGTCCGAGCACCGTCACCAGTTTGAGTATTAACACCCGTTTGAGGCTGTGACACCGGCATCGGAATCCCGAACCGTGCCGGGTTGTTGTATAAGCCCGAACGGCGCGAGATGATGCCGATCAGCGGACCCATAAAGAAGTATGTAGCCACCAAGTCAAGGATCGTGGCCAGCCCCAGATACAGAGCGAAACCTCGAACTTGTCCTACAGTCAAAAGGTAGAGAACCGCCGCAGCGATCAGCGATGCCAAATCCGCTTTGACAATAGTTGAGAAAGCCACCGGAAACGCTCGATCCACAGCCGAACGCAGAGTGCGTCCCGAACGGACATCCTCTCTGAGATGCTCGAAATACACCACATTGGAGTCAACAGACACGCCGATTGCAACAATGAGTCCAGTCACGCCTGCCAGAGTCAGAGCCAATCCCTGAGATTCTCCCAGCCAGGCGATTATGGTCCAGAGCATGGCACCAGACAAGCCCAGGCTGGCGATAGCCACCAGACCAAGCAGCCGGTAGTAAATCAACAGATACAGCGACACCAACCCCAAGCCAATCAGTCCGGCAAGAATCCCCGCAGACAAAGCATCGGTTCCCAGCGAAGCTGACACGATCTGGCTCTGCTGGGCTTCTAGTTCCACCGGCAGAGCGCCATAATCAAGCACTAAGGCGATGTCACGAGCTTCTTGTTCGGTGAAACTACCCGAGATGGTGATGCTGGACCGATCAAAAGGCTCAAAAACGGCGCTGTCAGCTTGCACACTGGGAGCGCTGACTACCTCGTTGTCAAGTTCTATTGCAATCTGACCGGCGGGACATTCGGCACCGCGAGCATGACACCGACCGCCCACATCGTTGAACAAATCAATGCCTGATGAGCCAGAGATGAAGGTGGGTGCCACATGCCAGCCGATGAACGACTGATATTGAGCAACAGCACCTTCTAGACCGTCACCAGTGACCGCGGTTGGCCCCAAGCGGTAACGGGCAACGATGTTGCGAGCCTCGTCGTATTGAGGCAGCACCACTTCAGTGTCAGCCGGGAGGTCTCCTTCGCTGAAAGCGAACCGGTCAACAATCAGTTGAGCTTGCTCGGCAGCCTCAAGCTGTGCATCTTCATCGGTGCCAGCATCGGTTTCAAGAGCATCGGGATCGATTTCGAGCACAACTTCATCGGTGTCGGTGGCAGCGGTTTCTGTGTCAGTTTCTGTGTTGGTTTCGGCGACAACTTCAATACCGGTTTCGGTGGGTTCGGCAGCATCAGAGTCAGCAACACTGTCAGCAGCATCACCAGAGGCATCCTCTCCGGTGGCGCTGTCAGCATCGGCGGCGTCATCGGCGTTAGTGGTGTCGTCAGCAGCGGCATCGGTTAAGTCAGCGAGTTCGGCCGCTGTCTCAAGCGCCGCCTGGTAGCTCTGTTCAGGCAACCAGTCCAACGTTGGCCGGAAACGTAGTTCGGCTGTCTGACCCACCAGATCCAAGGCGCGCTGTTGTTCGTCCACGCCGGGAAGCTGCACCAAAATGTTGCCGCCTGAGTGGAGATCTCCGGCTCGGCGACCCCGAGACCATCTACACGGTTGCGAATGATCTCAACGGCTACCTCTAGTTCTTCAGGCTCGGCGGGACCAGTGGGTTCAAGCACCACGCTGGCACCGCCCTGCAAGTCAAGACCGAGCAGGGGCTCATTGCCAGCGAGCAAGGTATAAGCAACGCCAGCGACAGCGATCACGAAGATGCCAATCACATATGCGAGCTTGCGACGCAACAATCCTCCAGAGAATCCTGCAAAACCTTCACCGAACCCCGAAGCGACAACTACGGCGACGCAGGCGCGTCACCACAGCATCGTTCAGACCGGCCCTAAGGCCCGAGCCTTGCTCAAGAACCTTCCTGCTTCGTCTCAACGACTTCTTCGGCATCAGCGGACTCCGCATCATCGGACTCGGCATCATCGCTGTCGTCGGTGTCCACAGATGCTGTTTTGCCAGCAACAGAGTCGCGTGAGATTTTCAATTCCACGTTGGGCGCTACTTCTAGCCACACCACGGCATCTTCCACTTCGGCTACCACGCCATGAATGCCAGCGTTGGTGATCACTTCGTCACCAGGCTGAAGCGAACGGACCAGTTCACGGCGAGCTTTTTCGCGCTTCTGCTGCGGGCGCAGCAGCAGATAGTAGAGCGCGCCGAACATGAGAATAAGTACGAGAAACGATTCCATTACATGAGCCTACCCTCAAGCAGTGTTGCCAGTGTCACAGGCCGCGCCTTCAGGCGACACGCCACCTAGCGGCGTTCATACCGATGCTGCGTTTATGACCAGGTTTCGGCCACGCAAGAGCGGAGTTCTGCGAAGCTGTCGTCACTGGAACGCACTGCGGCACGCACCCGATCCATGAAGCGCAACAGCCACGCCAGGTTGTGCAGTGTCACTAGGCGAGCCGCTGTGGGCTCACGCACTGCCAGCAGATGACGCAGATAGCCCCTAGACCAGCGCCCTGCTGGACTATCGGGAAATGTCTCGTCAAGGGGTTCGTCGCTGCCTGCATAACGAGCCGCTGAAAGGTTGTAACGTCCTCCGTCTGAAAGCACCGTGCCATGGCGACCGAGTCGGCTCGGCAGCACGCAGTCGAACATGTCAATGCCGCGCGCCACTGACTCCACGATCCCTAGCGGATCGCCGAGGCCCATGAAATAGCGGGGGCTGTCGGTAGGAAGCACAGCCGTGGCTGCCTCCAGCGCAGGCAGCATCTGAGGTCGTTCCTCGCCCACTGACAGTCCTCCCACTGCGTAACCGTCGAAACCCACATCGACAGTGAGTTCTGCGGATTCACGCCGCAAAGCGACATCTGTTCCGCCTTGCACGATGCCGAACTGGCATTGACGCTGCGGTGCCGACTCATGTGTCAGAAATGCGTTGCGGCCTCGTTGAGCCCAAGCTGCGGTCCTGTGAACCGCTTCACGCAGCACCTGCGTCTCAGCTACTGCCGAAGGGCAAACGTCAAGCACCATGGTGATGTCAGCACCGATGAGCGCCTGTTGCACCACGGCATCTTCGGGAGTGAGACGGCATTGTGAGCCGTCGTAAACCGATTTGAAGACAGCGCCTTCGTCGTCTACTTGAGGGTTAAGCGAATAGATCTGGTAGCCGCCCGAGTCGGTAAGCACCTGACCTGACCAGTCAGCGAAACGGTGTATCCCGCCGAGACGGGCAACCATGTCGGCACCTGGGCGCAGCATCAAGTGATAGGTGTTGGCGAGCACCACCTCAACACCTAGAGCTTCGAGATCCGACGAATCAAGATGACGCACCGCGCCACGGGTGCCCACCGGCATGAAACACGGCGTGGCGAAACTGCCTCGAGCGGTGGTGACCGTGCCGGTGCGAGCCTCACCGACACTGTGCTCCAACACGAAACCGGCTTTCATGGCAGTTCGTCCTGCGTGGGGTGAGCCGATATTGAGGTGGTGGTGGTGCTGGCGCGGCTGACGAACATGGCATCGCCGAAAGACAAGAACCGGTAGCCGCTGTTGAGGGCGGTGTCATAAAGCGTGCGCCAGCGAGGGCCAACGAAAGCGTCAAGCAGGCACAGCAGCGTGGAACGCGGCAAATGAAAGTTGGTCAACAGTGCGTCAACGACACGCCAAGGGTAGGGCCTGCGAATAAAGAGGCTGGTGCGGCCAGACGCAGCACCTGTGGCTGCCCAAGCCTCTAGGCATCGCACCACGGTGGTACCCACAGCCACAACCCGATCGGCTTGCTTGATGGAGTGCTGCACCGACTCGGGCACGTTGTAGTGCTCGGTGTGCATCTCGTGGTCGTCAAGACGTTCGGCGGTGACTGGACGGAAGGTGTCGAGCCCGACCGCGAGTTCGACCGCTGCCACTTCTGCACCAACAGCACGCACTTGATCAAGCAGCGCCTTAGTGAAATGCAGGCCCGCCGTCGGAGCTGCCGCTGAGACGGAGCGCCTGCCGTAAACGGTTTGATAGCGTTCAGAGTCTGCAATCGGCTCAGTGATGTAGGGCGGAAGCGGCACTTCGCCAACCTCTTGGAGTACTTGCAGCAAGCGACGGCCTCCAGTGCGAAGCTTGACTAGGCGACGCCCTTCGCCCAGATCATCGCCGATCACTGCGCTCAACTTCGCGCTTTGTTCAGTGTTCTGTTGCTCAGTGTGCGGGTACTCAATGTGCTGCTGCTCAGAGGGCTGCTCTTGGTGTGGATCGTTTGGATCGCTGGTTGGCTGGCCTACGGATGGGAGTGTCACCACTTCGCCGCAACGCAAACGGCGAGACGGCCGCACCAAAGCCTCCCAGGTGTTGTCATTGCTCTCGTGCAGCAACAACACCTCAACCGCCCCACCGCTGGCTCGCCGCATTCTCAAACGAGCGGGCAGTACTCGTGTGTCGTTAACCACCAGCAAGTCTCCAGGTTTCAGCAGTTCAGGGAAGTCGCTCATAAAGCGATGCTGCACCGAAGTGCGCTGATCAACTAGCAGTCGAGCTTCGGTGCGCTCAGCCGTTGGAGTTTGAGCTATGACTTCAGGCGGCAGGTCGTAGTCGAGATCGGCCACCATCACCGGCGTCGCCTCAGACACGACAGCCGCAGGCATTGCATGTGTTTGCTCGTGTGAAGCCCCTGCGGACCCAGCAGACCCAAACACGGCAGCCGTGTGCCTGCGTGAATTGTCTGAAGCATGTTCGGGCATGATGGCCCGGCTCAGTCGAACAAGCCCGGCTCGCTGTCCGGGGTTGGTGAGGGCGCATCAAGCCCGAGATGCTGCCAAGCCGCAGATGTCGCCACTCTGCCTCGCGGCGTGCGCATCAACAGACCCCGCTGTATCAAATAAGGCTCGTAGACATCTTCCACGGTTTCGGTCGGCTCGCTCACAGCTATAGCCAGAGTCGACAAACCCGCCGGGCCGCCAGCGAATTTGGCGCACAAAGCTTCGAGCACCGCCCGAGAAGCCCGATCAAGGCCCAGATCATCCACCCCAAAGAAAGCCAAGCCGTCAGCCGCTACACCAGAGTCAACGCGCCCATCACGATGCACGTCGGCGAAGTCTCGCACCTGACGCAACAGGCGGTTAGCGATACGCGGCGTGCCGCGGGCCCGCTTAGCGATCTCGACCGCACCGCCGGAGTCGATCTCCACATCGAATATCTGAGCGGTTCGATCCACGATCAGCACAAGATCATCGACCGTATAGAAATCGAGGCGAGATACCAGCCCGAAACGGTCACGCAGCGGGCCGGTGATCAAACCGGTGCGGGTGGTGGCACCAACCAGAGTGAACGGGGCCAGATCCAACGGAATGGAACGCGCCGCGGGGCCTTTACCGAGGACGATGTCAATACGAAAATCTTCCATCGCCGAATAAAGCACCTCCTCAACGGGCCGAGGCAGACGATGGATCTCATCAATGAACAACACATCACCAGACTCAAGTTTGGAGAGCATGGCGGCGAGATCGCCTGAACGTTCCAGCGCCGGGCCTGAAGTGCTGTGAAGGTGAGCTTTGAGCTCGTTAGCGACGATGTGTCCCAAAGTGGTCTTACCCAAACCTGGAGGCCCTGCGAACAGCAGATGATCAACCGGTTCACGCCGCTTACGGGCCGCGCGGAGCATCACTTCGAGATGGCCTTTGAGTTCGCTCTGACCGACGAACTCTTCAAGGCTGGACGGTCTCAGACCGGCTTCGCCTTGGTGCTCAGACGGCAGCCGATCCGCTGACAGCAACTCCTCTGCATCAGCCGAGGCATCGGCCGCCAAGTCAGCCGCACCAGAGGCTTCGTCGCCTGATGGCGGCACCAGAATCTCAGATCGGGCCATGGCTATTGACCTTAGACCCTGAACTTGCTCAAGCCGCAGCGCCTGACAAGCGTTGCAACGCCTCACGCAACAGCGCTCCAGCATCATCGCTTTCGGGCAGTTCAGGCAGCACACCGTTGATCTCCTCAGTGCTGTAACCCAAACCATCAAGCGCAGCGCGCAAGTCGCTGCGGGCACTGTCGAACGCTGTGAGTTCGGTCGCTCTAGGGGCTGTAGCCGGTGCCTTGACTTCGGGCAGGTCTAAACGGGTCTTCAGCTCTACCAGCATCCTGGCAGCGGTCTTGGGCCCTACACCTGGAACCATGCAGAGCTTGTCAATGTCTTCACTGGCAACAGCCCAGCGAAGAGCGTCAGGATCATGCACGGCAAGAATTGCCAATGCCAGACTCGGCCCCACGCCGTGAGCGCTGATCAGCACCTCAAAAGCACGGCGCTCGTCGAGCGTGGCGAAACCGTAGAGGGTCTGCGCGTCCTCACGAATAATGTGACAAATATGTACAAACACTTCTGAGCCAGGCGAGCCGAACGCCGCCGCGGTCTGAGGCGTGGCCTGCACCCGATAGCCGACCCCGGCCGCTTCCACTACCAGCTCAGCGTCGAGACTCCGAGACAGCAGCTCTCCGCGCAGTGATCCGATCATCAGGCGCTTCTTGAAGCTGATACAAGCCTGCTAGCTGCGTTGGAGGGTCCGACGATGGCTAGATGACACAAAGCCACCGCCACTGCATCGGCTGCGTCGGGAGGGCTCAGCAAGTTCCTCAAACCGAGCAACACTTTGACCATCTCAGCGACCTCCTCTTTGCTGGCACCGCCCCAGCCTGCCACTGCCTGCTTGATCTCATTGGGGGAGTATTCCACTACTTCGCATCCGGCTGCAGCGGACTCGGCCAGCACCACACCCACCGCTTCGCCTACTGACATTGCCGTGGCCACGTTGCGCTGAAACAGCACTCGCTCAATCGCTACCACGTCAGGTCGCAGTTCCGCCACCAGCACCCGAAAGTCGTGCTGTAGCTCGGCCAGCCGTCGGGCGCGCACCTCGTCAAGAGGCGTAGATAGCACCCCAGCGGCTTCAGCTACCGGCTGTCGTCGGTTGCCGCTACCTTGGCGGACTGCGCCGTAGCCGCAGCGAGACAGTCCAGGATCAATCCCCAGAACGAACACACGCGCGACTTTATTGAGATCAGTTGATGCGGTCGCGGATAGTCGCACACATTATGAATGTTGATGCCCGGCGAGCCGGATGTTCAGTCGGCGAGTTCCTCCATGATGTCATCACCGATGTCGAAGTTGCTGTAGACATCTTGCACATCATCAAGATCATCAATCATGTCCATCAACTTCAACACTGTCCGAGCAGCGGCAGGTTCAGTCACGGCCACAGTGCTGGTGGGCAGCATCGTTAGATCGGCGCTTTCGGGGGTGATCTCCGCTTCGACCAGAGCATCACGCACAGCGTTGAGTTCGCTTGCGGCAGTAGTGACACGCCACATGTCACCGTCGGAGACAAGGTCTTCAGCACCAGCGTCAAGCACCAGCAACATCAGATCATCTTCGCTGCCTGCTGACGATGGCACCAGCACCACACCTTTGCGTTCGAACTGCCAGGCGACCGATCCCGGCTCGGCCAGAGTTCCGCCGTTGCGTGTCAACGTGGAGCGGATCTCGCTGCCGGTGCGGTTGCGATTGTCTGTGAGGCATTCGATGTAGAGAGCCACACCTCCCGGCGCGTATCCCTCGTAGCTGATCGACTCGTAGCTAACCCCGTCGAGTTCGCCGGTGCCACGCTTGACAGCACGCTCAATGGTGTCGAGGGGCACGGAGTTGTCACGGGCCTTCTGATACATGGTCCGTAACGTGGGGTTGGCATCAGGGTCGCCACCGCCTTGGCGTGCCGCCACCTCAACTTGTTTGATCAGCTTGGCGAAAAGTTTGCCTCTTTTGGCATCTGCTGCGCCTTTGCGATGCTTGATGGTTGCCCATTTGCTGTGACCGCTCACGGTCGGCAGGTTACTGTGCTCTCAGGGGCTACAGGTTCGCCAAGAAACGCTGATGGAGTCTGTGGTCGCCTGACAACTCAGGATGAAACGATGCCACTGTCACCGACCCCGACCGACACAACACCGGGCGGTGGTTATGGCGAGCCTGCACTTCTACTTCAGGTCCGGACCTCTCCACGCTTGGTGCCCTGATGAACACTGCGTGAAAGGGCTCATCAAGATCATCCACCGCGATGTCAGCTTCGAAGCTTGCGATCTGTGAACCGTAGGCATTGCGTCGCACCGTGATGTCAATCAACCCCAGACTGTGCTGGTCGCCACGACCGTCAACTACTTCAGAGGCCAGAAGGATCATGCCTGCACAGGTTCCCAGCACTGGCAGGCCACTACTGAGCCGCTCCCTCAAAGGTTCAAGCAGGCCGCTGCGCTCAAGCAACATCGAAACGGTAGTCGACTCACCTCCAGGCAGAACTAGCGCATCAACTGCTGCGAGTTGCTCAACACAGCGGATCTCATCAACGCAGGCACCCAGTCTCTGAAGGATGTCAGCGTGAGCGGCGAAACCGCCTTGAAGGGCGAGAACACCGACGCGGGGCTTCACCAGCCTCGGTCGGCCATCTTCACGGCGAGTGTCGCAGTTTCCAATCCCGACATGGCTTCGCCGAGCCCAGAACTGATCTTTGCGAGGATTTGCGGGTCACGGAAATGGGTGACCGCCTCCACGATGGCCGCAGCCATCTTCGGCGGATCGGAACTCTTGAATATCCCTGATCCCACGAAAGCGGCTTCGGCACCGAGCTGCATCACCAGCGAAGCATCAGCCGGGGTGGCGATGCCGCCCGCACAAAACAGTGGCACCGGCAACCGTCCTGTGTCGGCGATCTCCTGTATCAAAGGCAGCGGCGCTCGCAGCTGCTTGGCCCAGTCGAACAACTCGGCTGCGTCAACGGCTGCGGCGATGCGGCGCATGTCACCAATGATCGAACGAAGGTGCCGCACCGCTTCAACGATGTTGCCGGTGCCTGCTTCGCCTTTGGAGCGGATCATGCAAGCCCCCTCACTGATGCGTCGCAACGCTTCACCGAGGTTGGTGGCACCACAGACGAAGGGCACCGAGAAAGCCCACTTGTCAATGTGATGAAGCTCATCCGCGGGGGTGAGCACTTCGGATTCGTCAACGTAATCCACTTTCAGAGACTGCAAGATCTGGGCCTCTGCAAAATGGCCGATTCGAGCTTTGGCCATAACCGGGATGCTCACAGCATTTTGGATGCCGCTAATCATCTCAGGATCAGACATGCGCGAAACTCCCCCATGGGCACGAATATCAGAAGGAACACGCTCTAGGGCCATTACTGCTGTGGCACCCGCGTCTTCGGCAACGCGCGCCTGCTCAGGTGTGACCACATCCATGATCACACCGCCTTTAAGCATCTCAGCGAGACCGCGCTTAACGAGCACGGTGCCTGTAATTTCCTCGGAGTTGTGGGTGCCGGACATGGTTGTCATGCTACGCCCTACTGCCCCACTGCCCTACTGCCCCACTGCCCTACTGCCTCGCTGACCTCCGCTCGCCGAATAATCTGCCCGTCAGGCTCTGACGTTGACTCTGATGGTGTGCCAACCCTCGGCACCGTTAGGTCGAGGGTTGACGTTGTTACTGCTTTGGGTGATGCCACCGCCGTCGGTAGCGCGCACCTGTATGCGCTGTCGGCCACTGGTTGCAGGAGTCCAAGCTAGGTGCCATTGGGCCCAACTCTCGTTGCCAGCCACTTCACCGAGACGACAGGGCATCCAGTTGCCTTCGCCAACACGCACTTCCACTTGCCTGATGCCTCGCGTCGGCGCCCAAGCAACTCCGGCTATCGCTACGGTCTCACCAACCTTGACGTTTGAATCATTGGCAGGCACATCAATGCGGCTCTGAGTCTTGACGGGCCCTTGCTTTGACCAACCTCGCGGCACCCAGTAACCGTCGAAGCCGTCCCAAGTGGTCAGTCGAATCTCCTCAATCCATTTCACCGCCGACACATATCCGTAGAGTCCCGCCACCACAATGCGTGCCGGAAAACCGTGTCGCAGCGGAAGGGGCTCGTTGTTCATGCCGATCGCCAGAATGGCGTTGCGGCCGTCGTAAGCAGCAGTGGTTGGGAACCCGGCAGTGAAATCATCTACCGAAAGCCCGACGATCTGCTGAGCGCCGCGCTGCACACCAGCACGCTGCAACAAAACGTTGAGCGGTATACCGGTCCATATGGCGTTGCCGACCAGGTCGCCGCCCACCTGGTTTGATACGCACGACAGCGTGATCACATGATCGGAAAGGCTCATGGCCCGTATCTCTTGGTAGGTAAGTTCATAGGGGTTGTCGACCAGACCGGTGATGCGCAGCCGCCATTGATCGGGATCAACTTGGGGCACGGTTAGTGCTGTGTCAATGCGGTAGAACTCGTTTTTGGGTGAGATTGGGGTGACATAGGGGGCAATACCCGGCACTTCGTCATCAAGAGTGTCGAGATTCGCCACTTGAGGATGCGAAAACGAACGCTGCGGCGCAGCCGTAGTGGTGGTTGTTGTAGTTGTTGTTGTTGTTGAGGGTTCTTCAGGGGCTTGAGTGGTGGTGGATGCAGGTGGTTCGGTAGGAGCTTGGGTCGTGGTGGTGCTCGGGTTTTGTTCGGGGGCTTGAGTGGTGGTGGATGCAGGCGGCTCGGTAGAAGCTTGAGGGGTGAGCTCATCGAATTCGTCAGAGACTTGATCCGAAGGCACGGCATCTGGTTCTTCAGGGGCTTGGGTTGTGGTAGATGCAGTGCTTTGTTCGGGCTGCTGAGCGTTGCCCACAGTGGTCGAAGGAGGTTCTTGCGCGATGGCGGTATCTGGAGTTATTGATGCCTCAGGAACCTCCACATTGTTAGGAACTTCGATGCCCTCAGGGATCTCAACATTGTTAGGAACTTCAATGCCTTCGGGGATCTCAATACCTTCGGGCACTTCGACGGCTGCGCCGGTGGGTGCCTCAACAGTGCCAGCCGAAGCTTCTGGCGCTGATGCCCGTGGCGGCAGCGTGTAAATCTCTCGTGCCTTCTGAGCAGCCGACGGCTCCCGCAAGCTTCGACCCAGTCCCAGCAAGGCGAGCGCAGTGACTGCGGCGCCACCTGAGTAGCCAAAAAACGATCTGCGAGGACCAGAGCGGGCCAGCATCCGCCGGGACTCTTCGTCACGATCTTCGCTGGACTCTTCGGGCTCGGTGTTATCAGCAGTAGCAGCGGCGGCTTGACGCGGTGCTCTGGAAGCTCGGTTGACCAGCACCAAAGTGGTAACCATCGCCAGCACTGCTGCGCCAAGCGCCACAGCCCATGACGACAACGCCGGGCTTAGCGGATTACGAGCCGCGGCCCAACCACCAATAAGTCCAAACGCTGCGAAGCCTCCAATAGCAAACCTGAGACGGCCTCTAACAGCAGCCCGACCCAGCAACGCCCCCGCAATGAGCGTCCCGATCGTTATCCCGATCGTAAGCACTGTTTTCTGGCTGGCACCGACATTGGCGATACTGAAAGCCACCACATCACCGGGCGTGTAATCGGTGATCACCTCGCCAACCGCAATCACTAGCGACGGGATCGGGTCGCTGATGTCATTGAACAGTTCTCCGAAAGCCAGCGCCATCGCCGCCCCTAAGGCACCAGCGATCAAACCGGCTAAGTTCAAAAACCTTTCACGGTCAAAGTCCGGTTCTGCCTGCCGTGCTCTGGCGGGATCGGTCACGGTCGTGAGCTTAGAGGCCGAGCGAAACGGCGGCGCAGTTCGCGGCGAAGCAGTTTTCCGGTTTCGTTGTAAGGCAGTTCGTCAACAAACTCAAAGCGCGCCGGTGCCCGGCTGGACCTCAATCGCCTTGACACAAACTGCTTTAGTTCATCTGCTGTGGGTGCCACTGAACACGGCACCACACAAGCCATCACTTCTTCACCCCATTCACGGCTCGGAACCCCAAAGACGGCAGCATCGGCAACTCTGGGATGTGCCAGCAGCACTTCCTCAATCTCGCCGGGTGACAGGTTCTCACCGCCGCGCACAATGACATCATCGTCACGCCCCTGAATCCACAAAAATCCATCATTGTCAAGATGCCCTAAATCATGCGTTCGGAACCAGCCACCGCTGTCGAGTTGCACGCCGCTGTGTTGATATTCGCCCGATACCCGATCGCCTCGCACCCATATCTCTCCGGTGATGC
Source organism: Candidatus Aldehydirespirator catecholifindens (assembly GCA_028283245.1). Classification (GTDB taxonomy): domain Bacteria; phylum Actinomycetota; class Acidimicrobiia; order Acidimicrobiales; family Aldehydirespiratoraceae; genus Aldehydirespirator; species Aldehydirespirator catecholifindens. The sequence goes on from JAPYNU010000075.1 coordinate 28,015, forward strand.
CAGCGCTGGCTTGACTGCCGTCAGCGTTGCGTACAGATACTTCGACACCTGCTAGAGGCCGTCCCGCCGAGACGAGCTTGGCTTGCTCTACGGGATCATCAGATGCGGCACAAAGCCGATGATCCTCAGGTCCGAGAACGCACACCGTCGAACTAGCTTCGGTGAGACCATAGGCGTGCATAAAATCCGCTTCAGGAAACAGCCGCAACGCTTTACGCACCACATCAGCGTGGGATTTGCCTCCCCCGTAGGACACGAAGCGAACCTGCGCCAACACCTCGCTTCGGCGTTGGAGAGCATCCACAATGCGGGTCAGCATCGTGGGCACCAGCATCACATGAGTTACGCCTTCGGCTTTGACCAGATCAATCCAAGCATCCGGGTCGAATCTTGGCAGCATCAAAATTCTGCGACCTGCGTAAATCTGGGAAAGCAACGCCGCCACAGAGGCAACGTGATACGGCGGAACCGCCATGATGTGAGCTTCATCAGCGCCAGCGGAAGCCGCCTCAACCATACCCAGCACATATGACATCAGATGTCGATGACGCAGCACCGCCGTTTTGGGTGCGCCGGTGGTGCCGCTGGTGTGCAACAGCACCGCAATCGCATCGGGATCTGCTGGCCAGTCGCCCAGATCAGCCGCTTCGCTGCCTCCCGCCGGATCCTCGCGAAGCGTTTCGGCTGTCACTATTTGCAGGCCGTCAATCCGCGACAAACGCTCGGCATCGCGCTCGCTTATCACCGCTAACGCGGGAGCAGCTTGCTGTGCCCTAGAGCGCAGTTCTTGGTCAGCAAGCCTGTAGTTGATCGGCTGATAGACGACACCAGCCCAAGCCGCCCCGAAAAGCGCCACCGGCAGCACCGCAGAGGGTTCATGGCACAACACCAAGCGCTCGACTCGGCAAGCCCGCAGCCTTCCCGCCAAGCCAGCAGCCTGATCGCTCAACTGCTGATAGCTCATGGCATCAACATGGCCTCCCAGCGCTACTCGATCACCATGAGCACTCGTGATTTGTTGCAACAGCGTTACCAGGTTCAATAGATCCAACCGATCTTTAGCCCCCCGCTTAGGTCTGTGGTGCCTCGCTTGAATGAGACGAAACTAGCGGCGTGGGGGCTCTTGTCGGGCTACCTCGTCGCGTAACGCAATGAAGCGCTGAAGGCGTCGCGGGTCAAGGCTGCCCGACCGTATGGCCTCATTGACTGCACAGCCTGGTTCGGCACCGTGCGCGCAATCCGAGAAACGGCAGCTGCGTCCACGCTCTTCAATGTCGCCGAAGACTTGACTCAAAGCTTGTTGCGCATCGGTCAGACCCAAGGCCCGCACCCCAGGCGTGTCGATCACAAGCCCAGCATCGTCAGGCAACAGCACCAAACGCCGCGCCACTGTGGTATGTCGACCTCTGCGATCCGATGCCCGCACTTTGGCGGTCTCAGCCACTTCAGCACCGGCTAGAGCGTTAACTAAAGTCGATTTTCCCGAGCCACTAGCACCCAGAAGCACCATCGTGCGACCCGCTCCCAGCTTTGAACGCAGCCTGTCAAGACCCAAGCCGCTTTGAGCGCTGAGTATCAGCACCTCCACCCCGCCAGCAACTGCTCTGACCGTTTCGGCGGCGGCAGCCGCATCGGTTGTCTGATCAGCCTTTGTGAGCAGGATCACTGTCTCGGCGCGGCTGTCTTTTGCCATCACCAGCATCCGCTCGAAACGGCCCGCGGGTAGCGGACGGTCCAAACCGGCGACAATGCCCACCACATCAAAGTTGGCTGCCAGTACTTGATCACCAGCACGCTCAGACGGATCGCGGCGCGTCAACTCACTGAAACGAGGCAGCACCCGACTGATCACCGCTAAACCTTGCGAATCGTCGAACTGCACGAACTGCACCCAGTCGCCGGTGACCGGCGCGGTCACAGCCTGAGCACGCACCGAATCCGAACCGACCCGCAACATTCCCTGAGCAGTCACCACATCGCATTCACCGCGGTCAACCTGCACCACCCGAGCAAGCACAAGCCCGGGCGGGGCCTCAAGTCCCGACACCTGCGAAACTAGTGCTGCTGCGACACGAGTGTCGTAGCCCCAACGGCTCAGCACCGCAGCGTCAACGCTCACATCTAATCACGGTTATGTCCCATTGTTTCATATAAGTCCCATTGCTTCATTGAATCGCCTACGATCTCACCAATGACACAAAACGCAACAGACGCTTCGATGCCCGAGGAAACACCCGGCACCGAACAGCGTGGCAACACAATTGATGCTGGCCTGCAAGGCTCTCAGCGAGGCTTGCCCTCTTTGATGCGCGGTGCCTTAGCCGGAACCGCGGGCGCTGCGGTTGGCCTGGGGTTCGGCGAGTTCATGGAAGGCGCCTTCGAGTCGATCCCATCGCTGGTGGTGGCGGTGAGCGAGCTACTCAGCGACTACACCCCTGGAGACGTGGTGAGGTTCAGCATCGCCAACTTCGGTGCCAGCCAAAAAACACTGTTGACCATCGGCATTGTGATCGGCTCGCTGGTGGTTGGCGGACTGCTAGGTGCTTTCGCAGCACGCAAGCAGCCGAAAGTGACTGTCTACGGGTTCGCGGTGTTTGGCTTGATCGCAGGCTGGTGTGCGGCACGCAACCCGCTCAGCCCGGCTTTCGGGTCGTGGCTGGTGGGCTTGACAGCCGCCGCAGCAGCTTGCGCCACCACTCTGCTACTCGTCAAACTCGCAACCACACGCGCTACAGCAACCACAGCAAGCCAAACGCTGGCTGCAACACCGCAAACCTCAGAGACTGCGGAGGCTTCAGAAAGTTTCGAGACTGCACAAAGCGGACAACTAGCCACCACCTCAACGGGTACTAGGCGAGCCTTTTTTGTCTATGTCGGCGGTGCAGGCGCAGCCGCATTAGCGATGATCGGTTTGGGCCGTTCGCTGCGAGGTCAGTCAGCAGCAGAACAGTTCCTTGAGACAAACACGCTGCGATCTGCCACAGCACCAACCACAACAACCACCACTACTACGGCGGTGACCACAACAGCGCCAACGACCACTATCGCTGCTGGCACCGAAGCCGCGCCTGTCACCACAACGCCGCCCACAACCACCACGACCGCCGCAGCGGCACCTGCGGTCAGCGAGCAGCTCGCTGCGCTCAGCACCCTCGACAACGAAGTAGCCGGGATATCTAGCTACGTGACCCCCAACGACAGCTTCTACCGCATTGACACTGCTTTTGGACGGGTGCCTCAGGTAGACCCAGAGCGTTGGCGGCTTCGTATCAGCGGCATGGTCGACAATCCCTACGAACTCACTTTCGCCGAGATTCAAGACATGGATTTGAGCGACTATGTGATCACATTGTCATGCGTTTCTAACGAAGTCGGCGGCGAATATGTCGACAACGCGGTCTGGACCGGAGTGCCCTTGTCGGTGATTTTGGATCGGGCTGGTGTTCAGCCCGGCGCTAGTCAAGTGGTGGGACGCTCAGTTGATGATTGGACTGCTGGCTTCCCCACTCCTGTGGTCTACGACGGCCGCAACGCCATCTTGGCGATCGGTATGAACAACGAATTCCTGCCAACAGATCACGGATTCCCGGCTCGGCTGGTGGTGGCTGGCCTCTACGGATACGTATCGGCGGTGAAATGGCTTAAAGAGATCCATCTCACCACTTGGGACGGCTTTGACGGCTACTGGATACCCCGAGGCTGGTCTAAAGAAGGCCCGATAAAGACTCAGAGTCGTATTGATGTGCCAAGTCGCGGTGACAGGCTGCGTGCAGGTGAGGCCACACCGATCGCAGGGATTGCCTGGGCACCGACACGCGGTATCGAACGGGTTGAGGTCAACATTGACGACGAGGGATGGCAAGATTGCCAGCTGGGTGAGGCGATCGGCGACGAGAGCTGGGTGCAGTGGCATTATTCGTGGACACCCACAGAGGGGCGACACCGCATCCAGGTGCGAGCCACTGACGGTGACGGCTTCACTCAAAGTTCTCGCGAGGTCAGACCCGCTCCTAACGGTGCCGAAGGTTGGCACACCGTCAACATCAACGTCTCTGCCTGACTTGTGAGTAGCAAACGCTTCTGAACACAGCCGCTGGGCGTGGACACATAACCATGCCTTGTAGTAGTGTGCGTCGGCAGCTTCGGCGCTAGACGATAGCTACCAAACGGCAGCTAGTGGAGACGAAGTGACAGCAGAGGGGTGGCAGTGACCGACCTAATTGAGGATCAACACGGCCAGGCTGGCACCGCAACGGAGTTCGTCTGCAACGGTGTGACTGTGCGCGTCGGTGAGCATCCTCATTTGCTGGCAGCGTTACGAGAAGAACTGGGTCTGACCGCAGCCAAAGACGGTTGTTCGCCTTCAGGGCAGTGCGGTTGCTGCACTGTGCTAATCAACGGCAAAGCTCGTGTCGCCTGCCAGATTCCTCTCGACAAAGTCGCTGGCGGCGAAGTGGTCACGCCAGAAGGTCTCAGCAACGACGAACGTCACCGTTACGCCGCCGCCTTCGGTGCTGTCGGGGCTGTGCAATGCGGCTTCTGCACGCCGGGCATCGTGATGCGGGTCAAAGCCCTGATCGACCGCAACGGTGCCGGACTCAGCCGCGAGCAGGCCTCAAGGCACTTAGGAGCGCATCTCTGCCGCTGCACCGGTTATCTGAAAATCCTCGACGCGGTGGAGATGCTCGCTAAAGGTGCCGAAGCGCCCAGCAGCTTGCAGTCCAGCAACGGTGCTGCTGTGCAGGTCAGGCGGGGTGTGGGGGCACGCGCCGCTCGCTATGAGTCGACTGATCTGACGCTCGGCGACAAGCACTACATCGATGACATGTCAGTGCCGGGGATGCTCCACGGTGCCGTTCATCTGGCCGAACACGCTCGTGCTGATGTGATCGCCATTGACACTTCCGAAGCCGAGGCAGTAGCTGGTGTGGTAGCGGTAATCACCGCAGCCGACGTGCCGGGAGATCTGCGTATCGGGTTGATCCACAAAGACTGGCCTGTGTTCATACCGGTCGGGGGTCGTACCTCGTATCTAGGCGATGTGCTGGCTCTGGTGGTGGCTGAAAGCCGTGAAACCGCTCGACAGGCGGCACAGCTAGTGAAGGTCGACTATCAGCCGCTAGCGCCCATAACCGATCCTGAAGCAGCTGTAGCTGACGGTGCCGAGGATGCAGTGTGGGGGCTTGACGGCAACGTCTTGTCTGTGTCGAGTTATCAGCGCGGTGGCAGCGTCACCGAAGCTTTGGCGGCATCGGCTCATAGCGTGAGCGAAACGTTTCAGACTCAGCGAGTGGAGCAAGCTTTTCTTGAGCCGGAGTCAACGCTGGCCGTGCCAACCAGCACTAATGGCCAAACTGGACAGCGCGGTCTCAACGTCTACTCAGGCGGCCAAGGCGTGTGGGATGACCGTGACCAGATCGCGGCGGTGCTCGGGATTGACAACAGCCGGGTGTGGGTGGAGCAGGTCGCTAACGGCGGAGCTTTCGGCGGCAAAGAAGACTGCTCCAACCAAGCGCAGACCGCTTTAGCGGCCTGGCTATTGAACCGTCCAGTCAAAACCACTTTCTCGCGTGAAGAGTCGCTGCTGGTACACCCGAAACGCCACCCGGTGCGCATCGAGCTGCAAGTCGGCTGCGATAGCGAAGGACGACTCACCGCCTTGAAAGCCAGGATGCTGGGCGACTCAGGGCCTTACGCCTCAGTCGGGATGAAAGTGCTGGAACGCGCCGCTGGACACGCCTGCGGCCCTTATGTGGTGCCGGTCGTGGATGTTGAAGCGGTGGCGGCGCGCAGCAACAACAGCGTCTGCGGCGCGTTCAGAGGTTTCGGTGCCAACCAAGCCCAGTTCGCCACCGAAGGCGCTCTTGACCGCCTAGCGGCGGCGGTCGGGATTAGTGGCTGGGAGATCCGTCAACGCAACGCAGTGCATCCCGGGGCGGTCTGGGGGCCAGGCCAGATCATGGACGACGGCAGCCTCGGTGCCCAGCAATGCTTAGAGGCTGTCAAACCGGCTTACGACGCCGCTGTAGCCGCCGGTAAAGCCGTCGGGCTTGGGCTTGGGCTCAAAAACTCTGGTCTGGGTAACGGTTTCAAAGAGATCAGCCGAGCGGTGGTGCATTTCATCGCCGACGAAAGTCGCCCTGCTGGCAGCCCAGCGGGGCCCGACAGCACAGTTGAGGTGCGTCACTGCTGGACCGAGATGGGTCAAGGAGTTCATACGGTGGCTTTGCAGGTAGCGGTTGAAGAGCTGGGAGTGCGTCCCGAGCAGGTCAAGGTCTACGTTGACACCAGCCGTGAACTAGGTGCTGGCCAGACCACCGGCTCAAGGGGCACTCTGATGGGTGCCGGGTCGGTGGCACGAGCTTGTCAGGCAGCCAAAGACGGCGGCTGTGTGACCGGTGTTGATTATCTAGGCGAATACCGGGTGGATTGGACCAACAAACTCAGCGACGGGCTTGAGAATCCTGTGATCCATTCAACTTTCGGCTACGCCGCGCAAGTTGTTGTCGCTGATCGCGCCAGCGGTGAGGTTGAACGAGTGATTGCCGCCCATGACGTGGGACGAGCCGTTAATCCGCTGCTGTGCGAAGGCCAAATCGAGGGCAGTGTTCACATGGGTCTGGGTTACGCGCTGAGCGAAGATTTCCCCTGTGACAGTGACGGTCGCCCCCAGTTCGACACTCTGAGGGCTTTGGGCGTGCTGCGGGCCAAAGACATGCCGCCGGTGGAGGTGATCCTGGTGGAAGCCCCACAACCGGATTCGCCTTATGGGATCAAAGGAGTCGGCGAGATCGGCTTGGTGCCCACTGCTGGAGCAGTAGCTGAAGCTATGCGACAAGTGGACGGCCAGTGGCGCAATCGGCTGCCGATCAACGCTCATCAGCCTGTAGTGCCCCAGTCGTGACCGCACTGCAAGCACCATCGGTAAAACAAGCGCCGCCGATGAAACAAGAGCCGCCGATGACTGCTTCTGTGATCAGCAGATCAAACGTCGAAGCGCACACCACCGCAGGGATGGTGTGCGCTCATCATCACCTATATTCGGCTCTGGCGCGAGGAATGCCTGCGCCACCGCGCACTCCAACCGGATTCTTGGAGATTCTCGAATTAATTTGGTGGCGGCTGGATCGGGCGCTGGATCTGCAAATCATCGAATCCTCAGCCAAGCTGGGAGCGCTGGAAGCTCTTGAGTCCGGCACCACCGCCATCATCGACCATCACGAGTCACCCAACGCCATTGAGGGATCCTTAGACGTGATAGCTGCAGCATGTGCTGAGGTAGGGGTGCGAGTGGACTGCAGCTACGGAGTAACCGACCGCCACGGACCCGCCGGTGCCAAAGCTGGCTTAGCAGAAAACGACCGTTTCCTGCGCGCCGGGGGTAGAGGCCATGTGGGGGTTCATGCAGCATTTACCTGCTCTGAGGAGACGCTTGAGGCTGCTACTGGGCTAGCCGCCGACCACGGCACCGGTGTTCACATTCATGTAGCTGAAGGCATCGCCGATCAAGCTGCCGGAAAGCGCCTGGAGTCATTGGCCCATGACGACTGGCTGCTGGTCCATGCTGTGCATCTCGACCGTGACCTGCCTGGCACGATCATTCACAATCCTCGCTCCAACATGAACAATGCGGTCGGCTACGCCAAGCCTGCTGCACGACCCAATCCGGTGGCTCTAGGCAGCGACGGCATCGGCGCGGCCATGCTCGAAGAGTTCCAACTCGCTTATGCACGCCACCGCGAAGACGATGTCACTGCCACCCCCGAAACCGCTTGGAGCTGGCTAGAAACCGGATGGAAGCTCTTTGAAGAAGCCGCATCCGACACCGTGATCTGGAACTGCGGTCGGCTTGATGCGTGGTCGTTGGCTTTCACGACCGGCGTTAAAGCTGAGCAGGTCACTGTCGACGGCGAAATAGTGCTACGCAACGGGCGACCAACTCGGGTAGACGCAGATGAGATCAGAGCCAAAGCGTCCGAAGCAGCCGCCAGACTGTTCGCCAATCTCGAAAACATCTCTTAGCTAGCTTCGTCAAAAGCCTCAACAAAAAGCTGATCTCAGCAGACCCGACAACACAGGAGTCGACATGACCCAGCCGGTAGCCCTCTACATCCAGGATGCTCACACACTTGAGGAGTCGCTGGATTTGGCGCGCTATGCCGAATCGAAAGGTTTCGATGCTGTCTGGCAGGCCGACTCCAGGCTGGTGCGCGACGCTGTGGTGCCGATGGCGGCCATTGCTGCGGTCACTGACACGATCAAGGTGGGAAGCGGTGTGGTTGACTGCTGGACCCGCAACCCGGCACGTCTGGCTTCGACCTTTTCGACGCTTGACGATCTCGCCCCGGGTCGGATCATTCTGGGGATCGGCGCTTGGTGGGAGCCGCTGGCCTCCAAAGTGGGGGTCAAAAGGGTGCGTCCCCTCAAGGCCATGCGCGAGATCGTGGAAGCCTGCCGTGGCTTGCTCAACGATGAAACCGTGACCTTTCAAGGCGAGTTCGTGAAGTTTGACGGGGTCGAACTTGACTATGTTCAGCAGGAGCGCCGACCTAAAGATGTGCCCATATACATCGGTGCGACTGGCGCCAAGATGATGGCTTTGACCGGCGAAATCGCTGACGGTGTGGTGTTGAACTATCTGGTGTCGCCGCAATACAACGCGCAAGCCATGGAACAACTATCGCAGGGTGCAGCCCGCGCTGGGCGCAGCGTCGACGACCTGGATCGCCCGCAGCTGATTGTGTGCTCAATGGCATCAGGCGACACCGAAGCCGAACGCAACGAAGCTCTTGACAGCGCCAGAATGCTGATTACGCAGTATCTGGGGCAGCAGCCTCACATCATGAAAGCTTCAGGCGTGCCCGACTCTTTGCTCGACGAAGTGAAGGCTGTGCTGACTTGGCCAGCCACGCTTGAGCAGGTCAAGGCCGCTTCCAGGCTGGTGCCCGATGAGGTGGTGCAGATGCTTTGTGCGGCTGGCACAGCCGACGAATGCCGCGCCAAAGTCCGTCACTACATTGACAACGGCTGCACTACACCGATCCTGTATCCGCTGGGACACGACGCTGAGATGATGATTGATGCTTTCTCTGGCTGGGAAATCTAGACAACAGCTAGCTGCACTCTCGCTAAACGCTCTACGCCTCTTGTCGCTAACCGCCCTACGCCTCTTGTCGCTAACCGCTCTGCGTCTCGTGTCGCTGCCCGCTTCGTGACGGATTTACTGATTCGCAATGCCCGGTTGGTGGCCACAATGGATCACCAACGCAGCGAAATCGCTGGAGGCTGGGTGGCGGTCAGTGGCGGTTTCATTTCTGGTGTCGGTTCGGCTGGGTCAGAACCTGCTGAGGCCGTGCGAATCATTGATGCCGGTGACTGTCTGGTCACACCCGGTTTGATCAACACTCATCACCACCTTTACCAGAACCTCACTCGTGCCTATAGACCTGCTCTGGGCGGCAGTTTGTTTGACTGGCTGCAGACCTTGTATCCGCTGTGGGCCCGTCTCGATGAAGAAGCGGCTTACGTGTCGGCTTGGGTCGGGCTAGCGGAACTAGCTTTGAGCGGCTGCACCACCAGCACTGATCATCTTTATGTGCATCCCGAGGGTGCCGGGGATTTGATCGCCGCGGAGATAGCCGCAGCAACTGCTTTAGGGATGCGTTTTCATCCCACCCGAGGGTCAATGTCGTTGAGCGTCAAAGACGGTGGCTTGCCTCCCGATGAAGTGGTGCAAAACGATGAGATGATCCTCACCGAATCCGAACGGCTGGTGGCTGCACATCATGACCCGTCACCGGGTGCGATGGTGCGTATCGCGTTGGCACCGTGTTCACCGTTTTCGGTGTCAACCGAACTGATGCAAGCCACCGCCGAACTAGCTGAACGCCTTGACGTGAGATTGCACACGCATTTGGCTGAAGACCCCAACGAAAATGATTACTGCACAGAAATGTTTGGGATGCGGCCAGTGGACTATTTCGAACATTGCGGCTGGGCCAGCGACCGTTCGTGGATCGCTCACTGTGTGCAACCCAACAACGGCGAGATCGCCCGACTAGGTCGCTGGGGCACCGGTGTGGCGCACTGCCCTAGCTCCAACATGATCCTGGGTGCTGGCCTCGCCCCGGTGCGTGAACTGAGCGAAGCCGGAGTGCCGGTAGGACTCGGAGTTGACGGCTCAGCGTCGGCGGACTCAGCATCGATGTGGACCGAAGCTCGCAACGCCATGCTTGTGGCCCGGCTGCGTGACGGTCAGGCAAGGCGCGACAGCCTGTTCACCGCGCGTCAAGCTCTTGAGTTGTCGACCCGTGGCGGCGCGGCCTGCTTGGGACGTGCCGGTGAGCTAGGCGAGTTATCTGTGGGTGCCTGCGGCGACATCGCTGTCTGGCACCTTGACGGCATAGCTTTCGCCGGAGCTTGGTCAGACCCGGTAGAGGCATGGCTGCGTTGCGGCCCGGTGAACGCGCATCACACTGTGGTGAGCGGCCGCTGCTTAGTGCAGGACGGTCATCTTGTAGCCGACGCTGAGCCGATGCTTCGCGATCATCGCCGTATCGCTACTGGACTGCAGTCGTTGTAGCAAAAATGCGCTACCGGGATTTGGCAACAGCGCTGCTGATAAGTAACTACGCCAACTACGCTAAAGATTGTGCTCATCATCGCTGACGGCAAAGCCACTGAGGTCGCTCAGCGCAGCGACGACCACGAGACCTTGTGGGTAAGGCTCAACGAACTACCCGAAGCCACCGGCTGGCAGATGAAACCCGAAGGCGCTTGTCTAGGCGAATTGTGCGTACCGCTACCAGAACCCAAGCGCCAAGAATGGATCGCCAACACCGACGAGGATGAATGGTTGAACTATTCGGAGTTCGCTGACATGACCGGCCAGAAATACGTGCAAGACGGCGATGTCTGGAGCCTCAGTTCAATACCAGAAGTGCGTCACAGCAGCCTGGAATCAGCCATAGCTCCAGATTTTGAGGTAACCGAACGCAACGGCAACACGCTACGACTATCAGACCTACGCGGTCACAAGGTGGTGCTGTTCACCTGGGCATCCTGGTGAGGCTGCCGTTTCGGCTTGCCGGTCTGGCAAGAACTGTATGAATCGATTGGTAGTGACCGTTTCGAGATGATCAGTGTCGCTCAAGACTCAGGCGGTGCCAAAGCAGTCGACAAATGGTTCGACAGGGCTTCGCTCACTTATCGATGCGTGATCGACACAACCCATCAAATCAGCTCACTGTTCGGTTGGGTCAACGTGCCTTCCGCAGCATGGATCGATGAACAAGGCCGCATAGTTCGCAGCAACGAAGGCACCTACCCAGGTGAGTTCAAATTCAACTTCGGATTAGGCAAGCTTCGCGCTGGCGACGACGCTTTCGCTGAAGCTACCCGTGACTGGGTCAACCACGGCGCCGAAAGCGAATATGTTCTGTCAAGCACTGAACTTGCTGCAACGCTCAGACCCGTCACCGAAGAAACGCTGCTAGCAGAAGCAGAATTCAAGCTTGCTCTGCACTTCAAAGCCCAAAAAGATACCAAACGCGCTCAAAAGCATTTCGCAGCAGCTCAACAACTCGCACCCGACAACTGGTGCTACATGCGACAAGACTGGGTAAGCAGAGGTATCGCCTATTCCGATTTTAAGACCTCGCGGCTCACAAGTTATCTGCGCAAAAACACCGAAGACGCACGCTTCTACAACCGTAAAGGCTTGCCTGACGAAGACGAAACTCGCTTCATCACGCCCGAATGGATTTGGACCTCAGCGCTGCGACGCATCAAACAACGGCTACGCCGCTAACCCTCAAATCTCCGTATCGCTAACTGACCGCAGTCGCTGTAGTAAGAAAAGCGGTATTACTACCACTAGCGCGCCACGACAATCCGACCGGAATGCGGGCTCGGCTACTGCCAGGAGGATCTAGCAATGAGCAACAGCGTCTTGCGAGAAGAGATGGACTGGCCGCTTTATGGCCGCGGCGTGCGCGAGTTAGCGACGATGATCGCGGAGGATCATTATCGGCCCGACATGATCTTGGCCATCGCCCGCGGGGGGCTGTTTTGTGCAGGGTCGCTGGGTTACGCGCTGTCGGTCAAGAACGTCTATGTGATGAACTGCGAGTACTACACCGGTGTCGGCGAGCGTCTTGAGGTTCCGGTGGTGCTGCCGCCGCAACTTGACCTGGTTGATCATCGTGACTCGCGTATCCTTATCGCCGACGATGTTGCTGATACTGGCCACACCTTGAAGATGGTGTATGACTACTGCCTTGACGAGGTCGCCGAAGTGCGCTCGGCGGTGCTGTATGAGAAACCGCATTCGCTGGTGAACTGCGACTACGTGTGGCGACACACTGACCGTTGGATCAACTTCCCGTGGTCAACTCTGCCGCCAGTGGTTGAACTAGCCGACGCTGGCTTTCAAGTGCTTGACGCATGATCAGCGTCGCTGACGGCAAAGCCACTGAGGTCGCTCAGCGCAGCGACGCCTGGAGTCGCTTAAGCAACAGCCGCAAGCAGGCGAGGGCGAACCACGGGCCACTACCCTAAGAATTGTGAAAACCCAAAAGTCCGTAGCAGCATTGTCTCAAGCACAACAAGAAGCTTTCCGGCAGCGCTGCTGCGAGTTCCTTGATGAACACGCCACAGGCATCTCCCTAGGCGGCGAAACCGACCCCCGAGGCGAACTGCGCCTGCGAGCAGCCCAAAAGTTCCAGCAAGCTCTCGCCGATGCCGGGCTGGCTGGACTGACTTATCCGGTTGAATACGGTGGCGCGGGCCTCACCAAGACTCACGAGAGGATCTGGCGCGACACCTACAGCAAATACCCAGACATGACTTTCGAGCTGCTGATCTCACAAGGCATGTGTCTGCCGATGGTGGCCGAGTATGGCAGCCACGAACAGAAACTGAAATATCTGGCGTGGATGATTTCCGGTAGCGAAGTCTGGTGTCAGATGTTCTCTGAGCCCGGTGCTGGCTCGGATGTGGCTGGCCTGCAGACTCGAGCTGAGCGTGACGGCGACGAGTGGATCATCAACGGCCAGAAAGTGTGGACCACGCTGGCGCATCTTTGTGCATACGGGATCATCATTGCGCGCACCGACCCGACCGTTCCCAAACACGCTGGCATCTCAATGTTCATCGTGCCCATGGATGCCTCTGGTGTAGAAGTGAGACCGATTCATCAAATCGACGGGAGCACTCACTTCAACGAAGTGTTCTTCAGCGATGTCCGCATAGCTGCTGCCAACCTGCTCGGCGACCTCAACGACGGCTGGCGCATGGCGACTGCCATGCTGATGTACGAGCGGGTAGCTATCGGTTCTGGAACCACAGGCGGGATAACCACCGATCGCAGCGACCGGCTAATCGAAGAGGCTCGCAAGCGTGGCGTGAGCGGTGACCCGAACCTGCGTCAAAAGCTGATGCGGCTGCGCACACTAGAGACATGCCTTTCTCTGGTGGCGATGCGCACCCGTGCTGAGATCAAAGCGGGACGCACCCCCGGGCCGGGTGGCTCGGTCGGCAAACTAGCGACAGTGGCCATCGCTGATCTTCACACCGAAGTGTCTCTGGCCATCGCAGGGGCTTCAGGTGTGGCCTGGGAGGACGAAGCCGATGCTTGTTGGCAGCGTCAAGCGCTTGCTTCGCTGTCGGCAGGGATCGCTGGTGGCACCACCGAAATCCAGCGCAACATTATCGGTGACCGTGTGCTGGGGCTGCCACGCGATGTGAGTGTCGACAAAGGTGTCCCCTATCAGGATTTGAAGATCGGCACTCAACGCAACTGAACTATCCGCAATCATCACCAGAATCGAAAGGGGATGGCAATGCGTATCGGGGTTCCCAAAGAAATCAAAAGCGAGGAACGTCGTGTGGGGTTAACCCCTGACAGCGTGCGCGAGATCACTGATCGCGGCCATGAAGTGTTCATTGAATGCGGTGCTGGGTCAGGTGCCGGGTTCACCGACGACGAATACACCGACCGTGGCGCGGTGCTGGCCAGCGATGCCGACGAGTTGTTTGAGGCCGCTGAGTTGATCGTCAAGGTTAAGGAGCCACAAGCACCCGAACGAGCACGCCTGCGCCGCGACCACACGCTGTTCACTTATCTGCATCTCGCTCCCGACCCGAACCAAGCCAACGATCTGATCGCCAGCGGTGTTACTGCTATCGCCTATGAGTCTGTTACCGACCATCAAGGCCGACTGCCGCTGCTGGCACCCATGTCGCGGGTGGCAGGGCGTATGGCGATCCAGGCCGGGGCGCGCTGCCTGGAGGCCTCAAGCGGAGGCCGGGGAGTGCTGCTGGGAGGGGTTCCTGGAGTGGCGGCAGCGCCGGTCACGGTGATCGGTGGAGGGGTGGTCGGCAGCAACGCTGTGCAGATGGCGTTAGGGCTAGGCGCGGATGTGACCGTGTTGGATCGCGACGCAGGCGTGCTTGAGTCGTTGTCGCAGCGTTACGGGCCTGCTTTACGCACTATCTACTCGACACCCACCAGGCTGGCGCAAGCTGTTTACACAGCTGATCTGGTGGTGGGAGCAGTGCTTCTGCCTGGAGCAAGAGCACCACGGTTGATCACCCGCCAGATGGTGAAGGTGATGCGGCCCGGCACGGTAGTGGTGGACGTGGCCATTGATCAAGGCGGCTGCGCCGAAACTTCCCAACCCACGACACATGCTGAGCCAACTTTCGTAGTTGAAGATGTGGTGCATTATTGCGTGGCCAACATGCCTGGGGCAGTGCCGCGCACCGCTACGCAAGCGCTCAACAACGCCACTCTCCCCTACGTTCTCAAACTGGCAGATTCGGGAGTGACGCAAGCAATCGCAAGCGACAAAGGCTTGCAGGACGGACTCAACATACGTCATGGTCACATCACCGAACCGGCAGTAGCCGACGCTTTGAATCTCGAATACACCGAGCCGCTAGCCGCTCTGTAAAACCAAACCTCAATCAGGGGCAGCGTAGGTCAGGGGCAGTGATGTAGGTCAGGGGTGGTGGTGTCGTGGCTTTCTAGTTATTCGTTGAGATGCATTGAGACTGCCAGGATTGATCCGAGCACAGCTACCCCGGCTGCGATAGCCAGCACTAGCAGGTTGACCTGCAGCAGTTCAGAGTCGTCAACTTTGAACCCTGCGAGAAGCTGCAAGCCGTCGGCAGTGCTGAACTGGTCGATCACATAATTTCGCAGCAGCGCATTCGTGGTGATTGCCACAGCCGCTCCGAGCATTCCCTGGACCAGACCCTCAAGCATGAACGGCACACGAATAAACCACTTGGTAGCTCCGACCAGTCGCATTATCTCTATCTCAGTTCGGCGGTTGCTTATAGCCACCGCCAAAGTGTTCAGAATCAGCAATGTCGAAGCCCCAAGCAACACAATCGAGCCGATGAATAGCGCTCTACCAGTGCGGTTGGAAAGGTTCTGCACATCGCGGATCACGTCACCAGCGAAGGTGACGGTGCGAACCCCAGGCTTGCCTTTGAACTGGCTGCCGAGTTCTTCCACCACGTCAGGATCAGGATCGACAGGTACCACCCGGAAATAGGGCGGCACTCCTTCAGCGGAGATGATCTCCAACACTTCGGGCGTGTCCTCAAAGAACTCTCTGAACTCCTCATAGGACTGCTGACGGTCAACGTATTCCCAGCGCTGCACACCAGGACTCTCGCTGAGCTGGTTACGCACGCTGACGTCTTCGGCGCTGCCATCATCTGAGTTCATCCAGATGATGAACTCAACACCATCTTGCCAGCGTGCTGTGGCACCGTCCACCGCCACCTGGAAAAGCATGAAGCCGCCAAACATTGACAACGACACACCCACCGTGACCACGGTGGCTACCGCCAGCAAGATGTTGCGCCACAGGTTCTGACCTGTTTCGCGCAGCACATATCGAAGACTGAACATTATGTCTGCTGCTTATCTCTGGCTGCTATCTCTGACGGCTCGGTCGCTGGGTCTGAGGCTATCTGTATCGGATTTGGTGAGAATGCTTGAGTTGCGGCGCTACTGGTAAACACCGCGAGCTTGGTCACGCACCACCATGCCCCGATCTAGTTCAACTACCCGCTGGCGCATGCTGTCGACGATGCTGCGGTCGTGGGTGGCCATCACCACAGTGGTTCCGATCTCGTTGATCCGCTCAAGCAGGCGCATAATGCCAACCGAGGTGTTGGGGTCAAGGTTGCCGGTGGGTTCATCAGCCAGAAGGATCAGTGGACGATTCACGAAAGCTCGAGCTATTGACACTCGCTGCTGCTCGCCGCCTGACAGCTCATGCGGGAACCGGTTCATCTTGCGTGCCAGACCGACCAGTTCCAAGATGGCAGGCACTTGACGATTAATGACCTGCGGCCCTTTGCCGATCACCTCCAAAGCAAACGCCACATTCTCGGCCACAGTCTTTTTTTGCAGCAGTTTGTAGTCCTGAAACACGTAACCGATATTGCGGCGCAGGAAAGGCACCCGCCAGTCGCTGAGCCCTCCGATGTTACGACCCGCCACAAAAATTCTTCCATTCTCGGGTATGTCCTCACGGTTGAGTAGTCGGATAAACGTTGACTTGCCCGAACCCGACGGCCCCACCAGAAACACGAACTCGCCTTTGCCGATATCAATGTTGACATCACGCAAAGCCACCACATCACCTTTGAACACCTTCGTGACTTTCTCCATCTTGATCATCAGGAGTTCCTTCCGACTGCGGGGGCCGAAGCGACGCTACCAGAGCCTTGCGATGGCACCGCTTCAGATGAAGCGCGGCTCCAACGCAACCAAGATTCCATCAAGGGATCCAAGCCACCGCCTAGCACACCATCAATGTCTGGAGTCTCAAAGCGGGTGCGCTGGTCTTTCACCATCTGATAAGGCTGCATCACATAGCTGCGGATCTGGCTGCCGAAACCCACCTTCTGCTGCTCTCCTTTGATGCCAGCGATCTCATCAGCACGGCGTTTACGTTCTAGGTTCAACAGTTTGGCAGCCAGCATCTGCATGGCTCGTTCTTTGTTTTGGTGTTGGCTGCGCTCGTTCTGGCAGCTGGTAACAATGCCGGTGGGAAGATGAGTGATCCTCACCGCCGAATCGGTGACGTTGACATGCTGGCCTCCAGCACCCGAAGAACGGTAAGTGTCAACCCGCAGATCTTTCTCCTCAATGTTGACCTGATCTGAAACTTCATCAAAAAAAGGTGCCACATCCACCGCAGTGAACGCAGTCTGACGTTTGCCCTCATTGTTGAACGGAGAGATCCGCACCAGACGATGCACTCCATGCTCGCTGCGCATCCAGCCGTAAGCGCAGCGGCCTTTCAACAAAAAATCGACGCTGGAGTAACCGGCTTCGGTACCTTCAGAAAGGGCGGTCACCTCAAGCTCGAAACCGCGCCGTTCAGCCCAGCGCCGATACATCCTTAGCAGCATCTCGGCCCAGTCTTGCGAGTCGGTGCCTCCCTCACCGGATTTGATCTGGCAAACCGCATCTCGCTCATCGAACTCACCAGTAAACAGCGAACGTAGTTCCAGCTCATCGAAGCGCTCAGAAATGCCAACCACTAGGCGCTCTGTCTCGTCAGCACCGTCGGCATCGCTTTCCTCCACGGCAAGCTGATTAAGGGTTTCGGCATCTGAAATATCTGCACCTAGACGATCAAAAAGAGCCAGATCATCAGTCACAGCCGCCAACTCAGACGTGACCGCGCGGGCGCGTTCGGGTTGATCCCAAAGATCAGGTCGCGACGACTCAGCCTCAAGCTGCGGCAGCCGAGTTCGCAGAGCACCAATCCGTAGATAGGTCTCGGCTTCAGCATGGCGACCTTTCAGCCGTCGCAGCTCATCACCGAAATCCTGCACGTTCACTGAACGCTCCGAAGCTCGAGATTTAAAGCCGGTTGGCACGGCCACAGCACATTTTGTGCTTTTTGCCGCTACCACAAGGACAAGGCTCGTTGCGTCCCACTTTCTCGGCGGCGCTTTTTACCACCGGTGCCCGGTTCGTTTGACGGTTCGCTGCTGGTTGCACACCTGAGCTGGGCGAAATCGTTGAGGCCGACGTAGTTGTTGAACCCGACGATGTTGAAACAGCTTGCACACCTGCTCCCACCAGCGTCCGGGCAGTGTCAGAGTCTTTGCTAGCGGTCACGCCAGCAAGGCTTGCAGCGTTATCAGGCACAGCTTGGGCAAGCTGCACATGCATCACGTAACGCACAAAATCCAAAGCGATGCTGTCCATCATCTGGCCGAACATGTCAAAGCCTTCGCGCTGCCATTCAGTGGCCGGGTCTTTTTGGCCCATGGCACGTAGATGGATGCCTTCACGCAGAAGATCCATTTCATGCAGATGCGACCGCCATCTCTGATCAATCAGGCGCAGCATCACTTGACGCTCCACCTGACGCATTACATCTTCGCCAAGTTCAGCTTCACGGTCGCAGTAATGGTCACTAGAAGCATTGTTGATCACCTCAAGAAGCTCAGATTGGGTAGCGATCGTCTCAAGGCGCTCACTGGCAACACCACCAGGCCACAAACCCGACAGTTCAGTAGCTAATGCTTCTATATCCCACTCTTCGCAATGCTCAGAGTTGCAATGAGTGTCTACAGCGGAGGTCACAGCCGCTCGGAGATGTTCTTGAGCTTCTGAGCGCAGGTCTGCATCGTCGAGGATCTGGCAGCGACGCCGGTAAACCACCTTGCGCTGCTCGTTCATGACCTCGTCGTATTTCAGAACGTTCTTGCGAGTCTCGGCGTTGCGTTGCTCTACAGTGTTTTGGGCACGCTCAATTGCTTTGGTCACCATGCCCGCCTCAATAGGCACATCTTCGGGTAAAGCCCTATCCATCACCCAGTTCATGGCACCGGTTGCGAAGCGGGTCATCAACTCGTCTTGCAGCGACAGATAGAAGCGGCTTTCGCCTGGATCGCCTTGACGACCGGAACGACCCCTGAGCTGGTTGTCAATACGACGGCTCTCGTGACGTTCGGTTCCCAGCACGTATAGGCCCCCGAGTTCGAGAACCTCGTCGCGCTCAGCACCTGTAGCGGCGGAATGTTTGTCGGTCAACTCCACTAGGCGACGAGCACCGTCGGGTGTTTCAGGGTCAAGGCCTTCAGCTTTCAGGTCACGTCGTGCCAAGCCCTCAGGGTTGCCACCAAGGAGAATGTCCACACCACGACCGGCCATGTTGGTGGCTACTGTCACCGCACCTAGACGGCCTGCTTGAGTGACGATCTCCGCTTCACGTTGATGCTGTTTGGCGTTGAGCACAGCATGGCTGACGCCTCGCTTGTCAAGCAGACGCGACAACTTCTCGGACTTCTCCACCGAAACTGTGCCCACTAGCACCGGCTGACCGCGCTCGTAGCGCTCAATGATGTCACTGACGCAGGCATCGAACTTGGCATCCTCAGTTTTATAGATCAGATCTCCGCAATCGTCTCGGATTGTGGGACGATTGGTAGGAACAGTAACCACATGCAGGTTGTAGGTGGACGCGAACTCGCTGGCCTCAGTTTGAGCGGTGCCGGTCATACCCGCGAGGCGTTCATACATGCGGTAATAGTTCTGCAAAGTGATAGTGGCCAGGGTTTGATTCTCTTCTTTGATGGCCACACCCTCTTTGGCTTCCACCGCCTGATGAAGCCCGTCGGACCAGCGCCGGCCGTCGAGCACACGACCGGTGAACTCGTCAACGATCTTCACACGGTTGTGCTCTACGATGTAGTCACGATCGCGCCGGTAAAGCTCTTTGGCTCGCAGCGCCGCTTGCAGTTGATGCACAAGGTTCTGAGCCACCATGTCATAGAGGTTCTCGATGCCGAGCGCTTTCTCAACAGCATGAACCCCTTCCTCAAGGGGTGCCACCGTGCGCTTCTCCTCGTCAACCTCATAATGCACATCACGTCGCAGTCCTTTGGTGATACCAGCAAAACGTGTGTAGAGACGGGCTGCGTCAGCTACTTGGCCGCTAATGATCAGCGGGGTGCGGGCTTCATCAATGAGGATTGAGTCGATTTCGTCAACAATGCAGTAGTGGTGACCGCGCTGCACTTGATCGGCGCGGGTCATAGCCATGTTGTCACGCAAGTAGTCGAAACCGAACTCGTTGTTGGTGCCGTAGGTCACGTCGCAGGCATACTGACTGCGCTTGTGTTCAGGGCGGTAATCACCGGGAACTATCAGACCCACTGTCAGCCCGAGCCACTTAAACAACTCCCCCATCCACTCGGCATCACGGCTAGCCAGATAATCGTTGACGGTCACCACATGGACTCCCTTGTTGGTGAGTCCCGTTAAATAAACCGGCAAAGTGGAGGTAAGGGTCTTGCCTTCACCGGTGCGCATTTCAGCCACAGCACCCCAATGCAAAGCAGCGCCGCCCACGAGTTGCACGTCATAATGCCGCTGGCCGAGCACCCGCAACGAAGCCTCCCGCACCACAGCGAACGCTTCCAGAAGCAGGTCGTCAGGTTGTTCGCCGCGTTCTAGGCGGCTACGGAACTCGTTGGTGCGAGCTTTGAGAGCGTTGTCATCAAGACGCTGCGTCTCGGGTTCGAGCGCGTTGATGTCAGGCACTAGGGCTTGCAGATCCCTGAGCTTGCGGCCTTCGCCTGAGCGCAGCACCCGTCTAAAAAGTGACATCTTCTTAAATTGCCTGACTTGTTTTCCTGCTAGCTGACTTGTTGCTGTGATTGACCGAATTGGCTGCTAGCCAGCTTCGTCAATCAGGCCGACCGCTCCGTCCTCACGGCGGTAGACCACCGCTGAACGGCCAGTAACGGAGTTGATGAAAAAGAAAAAGCCGTGCTCCATCAGATCCATCTTCAGTGCCGCCTCCTCGGGTGAGAGTGGTCCGAGATGGAAGCGTTTGGTTTTGACGATCCGCAACTCCGGCTCAAACTCGGCATCAGCCTCAAACTCTGTGGCGAGCTGGGCCTCTGGGTCAGACTGAGACTGTGATGCAGGATCAGTGGCACCGAAGGCTGCAAGTTCGGCATCTGAGGGTTCGCCTGTGCGAATCGTATCGCCTCGGCCTTGATGGCGTCTCTGGAGCTTGGTACGCAGCTTGCGGATCTGACGCTCCAGCTTGGCTTCGGCAAGATCCACCGCAACAAAAGCGTCGGGAGCACTGACTTTGCAGCGCAGCTGATGGCCACGCCCGGTGAGCGTCACTTCGCATGTCTGGTTGTCGACGATACGCGGGTTGCGAGCTTCAGCGAAATGGATTTCGGCAGTATCAAGTTCGTCCATGTAACGATCAAGTTGACCGATCTTGGCTCGCACTACCTTGTCAAGACTAGGGGTTATCGCCACGTTGCGGCTGCTGATCGAAACCTCCATCTGACACCTCTCTCGAAAACTTGTGAAGACCTTTTGAAGTGCTCTTATCGTAGAGGCAGCGCAGCAGGCTGGCGCGGCGCGAGTGTCGCCGCTGTCGCTACCACTGCCGACACGCTTGAGGCACCGCCTGCCCGCAGTGCAGCGGCTGCGGTATGCAGCGTGGACCCGGTAGTGCATACATCGTCAACTAGCAGGACAGCATCGCTCACACGCCTCTTGCTGAGCAAAAGTTCGGGACCGATGCGGCGACCTTCGAGTGTGCGGGTGGTCTGGGGCTGATCATCGCTGCGTCTCAGCAGCTGGCGGATACGGATGCGCAGACGGCGCGCCAGAGCACGAGCCAATAACTCCGCAGGGTCGAAACCACGACGGCGACGATGGCTAGGGCTGCTGGGAACCCAAGTGACAAGGCTGGCTCGTGATCCTGCAACGACCTGTGCCATCCGGTCCGCTATCGGTGTGACCGCAGCAGTGCGTCGCTCGTATTTCAAGGCGCGGACTAGTTCGGCTGCATCGCCTTCATGACACCAACCGACCCACAAAGCGTCCACGCCAGGAATCAGAAAAGAACTTGATGCTGGGGATGTCTCGGAGTTCGTATCCAAGATTGCGCTGTTATCGGGCATCCCCTGAACGAACTGCTTGCCTTGCATAACTCATAATACTTGAAAAGTATCTTAAATACACTTTATGCGTGCAGAAAAAATCGAGGTTGACCCCGATCCCTAGAAGTTCACACTGTTGCGTTCGGGGCCAGCGCAGACAGAGCCTCATAGTCAACTGCAGCTAGGCCATGGCTGGGATGCAACACTTGGATGCAGACCTGGCTGGCTCCAGCATCAGCGTGCTCGGCCAAGCGATTCTCAATGGTGTCAACATCTCCCCAGGCCACCATGGCATCAATGAAACGATCAGAGAGGCCGTTGATGTCGTCTTCGTCAAAGCCGAGACGTTTCCAGCAAGCTCGATAGCCGGGTGCGCGAGTGTAGAACTTCATGACTTCAGCACCAACGGTCCGGGCTTGCCGGGCATCGCTGGTGAGCATCACTTTCTGCTCCACACACAACTGCGGCTCGGGTCCCAATAACGAACGAGCGAAAGCGGTGTGTTCGGGTGTCGTGTTGTAGGGATGAGCACCGTCGCTGCGGGTAGCGGCTAGTTCAAGCATTTTCGGACCCAACGCGGCCAAGATCACCGGCACATGCTCGGCGGGAGGCACCGATATGTAGCGGGCCTCGTCCATGGCATCAAGATACGACCGCAGAAACGACAGTGGCTTGTCATATGGGAGGCCTCGGATCTTGTTGACGATCACTGGGCTTGACACACCTAGACCCAGCGTGAAACGGCCTCCAGTTTGTTCAGCGACTGTGTAGGCACCTTGTTTCATCGCGCCGGGATGGCGATTGTAGATGTTAGCAATACCGCTGGCGAAACGCAGTTTGGATGTAACCGCGCCCAGATGCGCGCTCAAAGCGAACGGGTCACGCCCGAAAGTCTCCCCGATCCAAAGCTGCGTGTAGCCAAGTTCTTCCAGCTTTTGAGCAAAGCTTGCCGCGTCAGTGGCGCTCAACATTTCGGGTGCGGCCCAGCAAGCCCGTTCTTTCGGCATTTGCTCCCCCCTTCTGGCCAGCTCGCGACCTCAACTTATCTGAAGCTCAGTGCAGTCACCGCCGACGTGTGGCGACTACCCGTTAGCAGTCGGTTTTTCATCGGGCAACAAACTGGGAGTGCTCAGCCTGAATTCCCCAGACCCCATCAGGAAGCCTTCCACACGGGCCACGGTCTCACGAACCTTCTGTGTCTCATTCTGATGATCTTCTTGTCGTTCGCTCATCCTGTCCTGTCGGGCATCCATCCTGTCGAACCGAGCATCCATCGCATCAAATCGGCGGTCGTGCTCTTCCAATTGAGTGCTACACCTCTCAATCCGTATTCGGTTCTCATGGATTGCATCATGGTTCTCATGGATAGCGGCACGGTTCTCCGTGATCTTGTCAGTGAGCCTGGATTCCATCAGATTCATCTGGTGCAGCAGAATGCGGATGGTTCCCAGCGACGAGCCCAGCACCGAAACAACGATTGTTATCATGAGCACTACTGTCTCGGCTTGCATTATGTCGTTACCTCCGTTTCGTAAAGGATAGCCCGAATTAAGTCTCTTGATCTAAGACCTGCCAGCGGGCTAACTGATAATAGCAACTTCATTATATATTGGTAAAAATCATTTGCAACTAGAACATCCTAACAATTACCAATATAGCATTTCAAGTGCCGCGTGAATAGGTGGCCTACGGCCAGCTAGCAGCCCACTGGGGCATCGGTTGAGTCTTTGGGTGCTGTGGCTAGCTAGCCGAGCGGATTGGCGGCTACAGCCGACTGAAAGGGGCTGTCAGTCGGTTCTTAGTAGCGGTATAGGTCGGGCTTGTAGGGGCCTTCAACGCTGACACCGATGTATTCGGCTTGCTCGGACGTGAGGCGGGTGAGGCGAGCACCCAACGCTTCAAGATGCAGCCGGGCTACCTCTTCGTCAAGGTGGCGCGGCAGTGTGGTAACCGCCACAGGCATTTGAGCACCTTTGGCGTGGAGTTCGATCTGAGCAAGAACCTGATTGGTGAAACTGCATGACATCACGAAACTGGGATGCCCAGTGGCGTTGCCGAGGTTCAGCAGACGCCCCTCTGACAGCACCAGCACGCTGTGACCGTCACCGAAGACATACTCATCAACCTGGGGTTTGATATTGACCCGTCGCACGTCGGACATGCGGTTCAGTCCGGCGATGTCAACTTCGTTGTCGAAATGGCCGATGTTGCCGACCACTGCCTGATGCTTCATCGCCGCCATATGACCGGCGCTGATCACTCCAGCGTTGCCAGTAGCAGTGATGAAAATATCGGCGGTGCCGATAACAGCTTCAAGCGTGTTGACCTCAAAACCTTCCATAGCAGCCTGCAACGCGCAGATGGGGTCGATTTCGGTGATTATGACTCTGGCACCTTGACCTCGCAGCGACGCCGCACAGCCTTTGCCTACATCACCGAAACCGCAGACCACAGCCACTTTGCCACCGATCATCACGTCAGTAGCCCGGTTGATGCCATCAATCAACGAGTGACGGCATCCGTAATAGTTGTCGAACTTGGATTTGGTGACCGAGTCGTTCACGTTCACCGCCGGAAACAACAGCTCTCCTCGCGCCAGCATCTGCTGCAGGCGCATCACGCCTGTGGTGGTTTCTTCGGAGACTCCCTGGATCTGGGGCACCAGCCCCGAGAAGAAGCTACTGTCGGCTACTGCAATGCTGCGCAGTCGCTCAAGCAGCGCAGCCCACTCTTCGGAGTCTTCGTCGCTGACTTCGGGCACACCACCAGCTCGCTCATATTCCAAGCCTTTGTGAACTAGCAGCGTGGCATCGCCACCGTCGTCAAGTATCAGGTTCGGACCGTTGCCGTCAGGCCATCTGAAAATCTGCTCGATAGCCCACCAATACTCTTGCAGTGTCTCGCCTTTCCAGGCGAACACCGGCACTCCGCACGGGTTCTCAGCGTCACCGCCTGGGCCGACCGCCGCCGCAGCAGCAGCGTGGTCCTGAGTCGAGAAAATGTTGCAGCTTGCCCAGCGAACTTCAGCGCCTAGACACACCAGCGTCTCAATCAGTACCGCAGTCTGCACAGTCATATGCAGTGATCCAGCGATTCGCGCCCCAGCTAAGGGTTGTTCGTCACTGTGACGGGCTCGAAGCGCCATCAAACCGGGCATCTCGTGCTCGGCTAAACGAATCTCGGCGCGTCCAAGCGGAGCAAGAGACAAGTCAGCAACACGCATATCCAGATGCTCCATCAAGAACTGCCTGCCTGGGCTTCGGCTTCTGACATCAGGCGCTGATGCTCATCTTCGTCAACTGTGACAGCTTCGTCGGCAAGCATCACTGGAATGCCGTCTTCAACCCGATAGCTGAGACGCATTCTCGGATTGTAGAGGATGTCCTCGTCAGCGAAGTAGTGCAGCAGCCCCTTGTCGTGCGGGCAGACCAGAATCGACAGCAGCCGAGAGTCAAGACCTACGTTCTTGTTGTCCACTAGCTGCCAATCGTTGCACAAAAACGCACAATCATCAGGCTAGACGCTCCAAGACCGCCCGCACTTCGGCGACTCTGGTCACAAGAACTTGTGGGTCGCGGCATTCCAGGTTGAGACGCAACAGCGGCTCCGTGTTCGACGGTCGCAGATTAAACCACCAGTCCTCGCAGTCAACACTTAACCCGTCGAAGCGGTCCTGCTCACAGTCCGAGAACTCGGCTGCAACAATCTCAATTGCGCTTTGCGGATCCGCCACTGCGGTGTTGATCTCACCAGAAGCCGCATAACGATTCAGCGGTGCCGCCAGGCTGCTAAGCCCACCAGAGTGACGACTCAACGCCTCCAACACGATCATCACTGCGATCATTGAACTATCGGCGCGGTAGTTGTCTCTGAAGTAGTAATGACCTGAGTGCTCTCCCCCGCATACAGCATTACTTTGTGCCATCGCTTGTTTCATGAACGAATGACCGACACGGCTGCGCTGCGCTCTGCCACCGTATTCGGAGATGGCCTCGCGCAAAGCTCGTGAGCAGATCACATTGTGTACTACTGTCGAACCCGGTTCACGTTTGAGCATGACCCCTGCAACAACAGCAGCAGTAAGCGAACCCGACAAGGGATTCGAAAGTTCATCCACTGCAAACACTCGGTCGGCGTCACCGTCGAAAGCTACCCCTGCGTCAGCACCGCATGTCTTCACTAGGTCGCGCAAATCAGCCAGATTCTCGGATTTCAGAGGATCAGCTGGGTGATTGGGGAAAGTGCCGTCAAGTTCGGCATAGAGATAATCAACCTGAAACGGCAAACTCTCAAATACGGCTGGCACCACCAAAGCCCCCATACCGTTGGCGACATCCACAGCGAGGTGCAGAGGCCGCAACGCTGCAATGTCTACGAACGACAGCACATGATCCACGTAGCGGTCCAAGATGTCATAGCGGCTTACGGTTCCTGCAACAGGCGCCGAAGGCATTGAGGCTGTTGCTTGATCTTTCGCTAGAGCTTTGATTCGTTCTAGCCCGGTGCCTGTGCCAATGGCGGTCGCGGCCGGGCCGCAGAGTTTGATGCCGTTGTAACCGACAGGGTTATGCGATGCCGTGAACATGGCACCACCCACATCAAACACACCCGAAGCAAAATACATCATCTCAGTGGCGCACAAGCCCAGATCCACCACAGCAACACCCATCGCAGTAGCCCCACCGCAGAAAGCTGCTGTCAGCGCCTGACCGTCGGGACGCATGTCGCGGCCTACCACAATGCGCTGCGTGCCCTGCTCACGACTGTAGACAGCAAAAGCAGCGCCCACTGCGAAGCAGACCTCTTCGTTGATCTCAGAACCCACCAAGCCGCGAATGTCGTATGCCTTGAAAATGGCATCCAGATTCGCTGAGTTCATGGCAGATGCTTGGATTGCGGGAGTTCAGACGATTTCGGGTATCTACCGAGCAGCGCCCTCGCTCGAATACGGAACATGTCCACCATCAGATCCCATCCGTCGCTCATGAGGCGCACCGACGAAGCGTCGCTGTTAACCACCTCCACCGGCACTTGCTTCACTGTCATGCCAAAACGCTGAGCCAGGAACAGCACTTCAACATCAAACGAGAACCGCTTCATCACAGAAGCATCACACAGAATCATGGCTGCGGGCCGCGAGAACGCTTTCAAACCACACTGGCTGTCGCTGCCGTCGCCGAGACGCAACAAAACACGCACTGCTGTCACCACTGCGCTGCCGGCACGACGCAACCGGGACGGTTCGGTCACAGACACCGAATCGCTATGACGACGATCTCCTATCGCAACAGCGCTGCCGCTTTCTATCTCGTTGAGCAGCACAACGAGATGGTCAGGGGCGTAGGCAAGGTCGGCGTCGGTAAAAGCCACTACATCGCCCGAACTGACCCGCACTCCTGCTCTGACAGCTTCGCCTTTGCCGCGGTTCGCTTCTAAAGTCACCGCCTGATCAACCCCAGCCGCTAAAGCCGCAGCAGAAGTTCCGTCTTGTGATCCATCGTCGACCACGATGATCTCAACTCCGCCTTCGGCAGCAATGTCTGCTAAGGCACTACGTAGTTGTTTGACAGTGCCGCCGATTCGGTCGGCTTCCCGATAAGCCGGTATCACCACTGAGAAACGCACGTTGTTCAGCCTCGCTTGTCTCTGCGGAGGCGTCTCGAACTTGCGCTCAAGGCAGCCAGCGCCATCACAGCCAGGGCGGCCAGAGTCACAAGAGCAGAGAAGCGTTCGATCTGGCTGCGTCCATAACTCAAGCGGACTTCGGTGTCTGTGGGCACCACCACCATGAAGTTCGGTGTCGCTCGGTAAGGCCCTTGGGCACCAGAAGCCTCCCAGTTCGGGAAATACGATGTGCGTATCAGCACTGGTGCCCCGACACGATCAACCGAAAACGAAATCGAATGATCATCGCGAACCACATTGCTTACCGTCACCGGCTCAATCTCGTTAACTGGAACAACTTCAGGAAGCTGCAACGCCAAGCGACGCATCACCTCTTGGCGCTCTAACTCATCTCCAGACAACCCGCCCAAGCCGCCAGAGTAGCCGTCGGCATCAACTGCACTCGCCTGAGGCAACGTTAGCCGCGGCCAGTTGCCGGGCCCGTCGGCGGTGAATACACCTACCGTGTCTTCACCGGCTAAGAACGCGCCGACCGACGCTTCCAGCCAGGCATCGCTGCTGTCGTTGATACCGGACACAACCACAGGCAACCTCATCAGCGGGGTGACTGTGGCACTGTCGTTGACTTTGAATATCACCCATGGGCCCAGCGTCGTAGCAGCGATCTCGGTGAGCTGGTTCGAAGCCCGAGCTTGAGACACCGCAGCAGACGAAAATGCCATGTAGTAACGCATCCCCATTGTGCGCAATTGCTGCACTCCCTCAGCCACATTCAGATCCGAGTATGGCAAGTCGCGCTGAGCCCGGGACGGCGAAGCCGAAAGCTGAGACTGCATCAAGAAATGGTAGGGCACGGTAGCTGAAGCCTCGAAGTAGAGCCCCTCCGATGAAGCAACGCAACGATCAGTCCAATACGGCAGCAGCATCGGTGCCATCGGCGTGCCGTATGAACCGAGGCGTCCGGATTCGTATTCCCATAAGGCGGCACCGCAGCCGTGAGTCTCCCCCACCTGCTGCATGGTTTGAACCAGATCCCAGTATTCGGCACTGCCACCGCCGTCAGGGGTGGGCTGCTTGGCTTCGTAGCCTTCGAAGTTGTATTCCACCCAGTAGGTGCCCAGGTTGGTTTCGCTCGAACTGAAAGGGCCCCACCGGTAGACACCGTCATTACCCAGACTCCCGCCGGGAAGTGACCGCAACGGCAATCCCACTGTCACCATCACAGCAGCCACGCCCAGCAACGCCGTAACGCCCGCCAGCACCGTGGGTATCCACCGAGGCGCTGCGCCAGAAACCGTGGGCACAGCAGGCACAACGGGCACAGCAGGCACAGCAGGCACAGCGGGCACAGCAGGAGACTCTGAATCTGCGGCAGGGACCACGGCTTTGGTGGCTAGAAGTCTTGGAATTCGTGGGCGTGTGAGGCGGCGGCGTGCGCTGCTGAGAGCCTCACCCACGCCAAGCGCAGCTAGTAGATACACGCTGAGGTAATAGAACGGCAAGATCCGCACGTTCCAGAGACGACCCTCAGGCAACAACACGAACGCAACGGCGACCATCACTGCAGTCACAGCCAGCGCCATACCCAGCCTTGACCTCTTGTAGACAAGCAGCAGGCATGACACTAGAGCCAGAGCCACGAACACTTGCAGCGGCGGGTCGTTAGTCAAAAAGCTGTAGTCGAACTCACTGCGTGACCAAAGCGCCGACAAATAGCGGCGATCCTTTCCCCAGCCCATGTCGTTGAGCAGGCTGCGATTCCACCAGAAAGGCAGCACCCACCAAGCGCTAAGTGCTGCGCCGATTGCACCAACAGTGAACGTCCAAGCCACCCGACGACGCCAGGCTCGAACGGTCCAGCGCGACACTACAAGAAACGCCGCCAGTGCGCCCAGCGCAAAGAAAGCAGAGAACAGATGCATCAACCCGGTGATCGCCAGCAGCACTCCAGCCGACATCTGGTGTGAGCCTCTAGCCATACCCCGAGCCATGACGCCGATAAACACGACTGCGAACGCCAAGCCCAACGAATAGGCGAACTCGCCTGCCATCGTTGACATCAGATTGCCGCCATAAATATTGAACGAGCGATCGAACAAAAACAGCAGAGTGGCGGCAGTGGCCAGCAAACGGCCTTCGATGCTGACACCAGCCAGACGTGTCATTACCGCGACCGCTACCGGCAGCGCCACTACGCCCGCCACGGTCACCAGTTTGAGAGCAACTCCGTAGGGCATAGGAACTGCCAGAAGCACCAGCAGCGGTGCAGCCGCGGTGACCAGCAGACGCAAGGGAAGGTTCTGGAAGCGAATACGCTCCGAGGAGTGCTGATTGCGGGCAGTTCTAGCACCGAAGTAGACCCAGCCATACCAGGCAGCCACACCCGCTGCGGCTGGCAATAGCAACACCGCTAAAGCACGATCCCAAAGCGGGTCACTGAAGGTCAGTTTGACAGCACCGAAAACTGTTGCTGCTAGCAATGCCGCCAGCCAGCAGCGTGACGCTGAAGCACCGCGACGCTGCATGATCGCCAATGTCGCAATACCTGCTGTCAGCACAACCGACAAATACGCGAAGACAGCTTCAGCGATGTTTAGCCCGACATCAACGATCACAACCAGCAGCGCTGGCAGCACCATATAGAAGGTGAACGCCGGGAAACCGGCATACCAGTCGTGTGTCCAGCCAGTGAGCCGCCACTCGCCGATAAGCACGTCCCGCAGATAGGCAGGCCCCCAGACGTGAGCGCCGAGGTCGCCGCCGGTGGGGGTGTTGTCCACGAACCAAAGCCCGGGACGCAGGTTCACCACCACAAACCCGACAACCACCACCGTAACGAGCGCCGCAAGCAGTTCGCGGCTGCGCTGCGGCTTTCGAATTGCTGCTTTGACCGCTGCACGTGCAGGGCCAAGCAGCTTCATCGCAAGCGTGAGAAGCTTTGCGATCAGCCGCTCCAACACTCAGCGAAGCATATGGTGAACATCTCAAAATCCTGTTGACGAGTGCCGCTGGGCTGAGGGCTTGTTGCTGCTGGTGAT
>JAPYNU010000076.1 GCA_028283245.1 Candidatus Aldehydirespirator catecholifindens
CAATCAGTCGAGCGACCGCCCCGGCTAGCAGTAACTGCCGATTACCAGGCTCGCAGCTGATCCGGTCCTGCACAGTCTCGTGGTAGCCCCTAGTGAGCGCCATGTCATGCCTCCCTCCTAGTGTTTGCGGATCTTGTAGTCCCGCCACATTGCACGAGCCTTCCTGATGTCACGATGCTGGCTGGTCTTGGTGCCTCCTGCAAGCAGAATCACCAACGCCTGCCCATCCCGACCAAAGTAGATCCTGTAGCCAGTTCCAAACTGTAGACGATACTCCAGCAACCCTCCACCCAATCCCTTAATGTTGGAGAAATTACCGTCCTTCATGCGGGAAAGGACAACCTTGACGCGCCTTAATGCAATCTCATCCAGCCCGCTCAGCCAATCCTCAAACGGTTGACGACCTTGCCTGCGGTAAACACACGAAGTTCAACCACATAGCAAATATAAGTCTATTTCATTATTTTTCAGTATTTTCTGAATCTGCCAGAGCTGCCTTGAGGTGGCTACCCGACAACCGCAGGACTGGCACATCAGTGAAGCTGTCGTGGAATGTCTTCGCCGGGTTCTGCCAGAGCTGCCTTGAGGTGGCTACCCGACAACCGCAGGACTGGCACATCAGTGAAGCTGTCGTGGAATGTCTTCGCCGGGTTCTGCCAGGCTGCATAGAGGTGGCCCTCGCCGTTGACACAATTCTCCACCACGTAGAGCCAGTAGTCGTCTCCGAACTGAGCAGCCGTGGCTAACTCGCCGCCTGTGAGCCTGATCCCAGCACTGGCTGAGCTACCAGCGAGTCCCTTGACTTCAACGCATCTCAGTTCGGCGGCCCGCTGGGCGTGAAGGTCATAACCGCCACCCTCAGTGTGTACGTCGGTGACCTTCCAGCCTTGATCGGTCAACAAATTCGACACTAGGCGCATTGACACGGCCTCGCTCTGAAAATCTGGGGCGAACATCTCGTCATCTTGAACAGCAACGACGTGTGCCCAGCCGATACGGCGAGGCTCACCGCAGACAACTTCAGCGGCACGTTCTGCATGTTCAATGCGTGCATCAATGGTTGTTCGGATCTTGTTGCGTTGCGCCACTTTCGTTTCTCGATCACGTATCTGGTCGGTCAGAGCGTTCGGCAAGCGACGTAGTTCTTTCTTCAACTGCTGAACCCACAATCTGAGCCGATGAGCCCGACGGGATCGCTCCGCCTCGGCCGCTTCAACTGCTTGACGGCTTGCTGCTTCGGCAGCCTCCAAAGACAGCGCAACAGGGTCAAGGTCATCGGCCGGGGTCAGGTTGGGCAGGGTCTCCCACGACAGCGTGTGAGCTTCACCCGAAGTTGTCACGCGAATCAGCCACGATAGAGAACTCTCGCGCTGGCGATACTTGTGGCCGTGAGCCTGTGAACCTTCGGTAATGTCGCATTCAAAAACGAACAGCGTGTAGTCCTCAAGTGCTGTTGAGTCGTGCAAAACAGCGCCCTGCCACATCTCGGGTTTGACACGCTCACGTAGCGCTTCAACTAGCGTCTTGAGATCGGGCTCGCTCGGTGCAAGCATGATTGCCTCGCGGGCACGGTCAGCGCCATCGACGAACACGGCTTTCTGGCGGGCTTGAGCACATGTAGCCACCAAGACTTTGTCGTCAGCGCTTCGCAAAGCCTCAGGCAGCTGCCAGCCATGAACAGACGAAGATGCAGACAGGTAGAAAAAGCCCTCCCCCAATGCCACCGGCTCGCATTGCATCAAACCTCCCTTTGCGATGCGGTCTAGGTAGCGCTTTACGATGATCGGGTTGACGCGAGCTAGATAGTCGTCGTGGCGTGCGGCGTTCGCCTCAGCCGCATCCACTTCGCTGCTCAAGTCCCGCAGTTCAGCAAAATACTCATCACGCGCGCGGCGGATCTCCTCCAGCGACGGCCAAGCATCACTGGACGGCTCGGGCGGGCCAGTGTCGTAGAACAGTTGCAGTAGGCTCTCGCAGTCGCTGCCTGGCGTGTCGGGCTGGACTCGTTCCATGATGGCGTTGAGACTGTCGAACATCTGTCCGCCGAGTTCGTTGGCGGCTTCGATGAGCCTGTCGAGCAGTCGCTCATGTGCGTCTCCCTCACGGGTGCCCAAAGCAACCAGGTTGTAGAGCATCACCTTGCGATGCTGGCCGATGCGATGGATGCGGCCCATGCGCTGCTCCAAAGTAACCAGCGACCAAGGAATGTCCCAGTTGACCAGCACGTTTGCAGCTTGTAAATCAATGCCCTCGTTGCCTGCGTCGGTGGAGACGATCACCTCGAATTGGCCTTCCATGAATCCTGCTTGCACAGCGGCCCGCTCAGTGTGATCGTCAGCACCAGAATAGCGCCTTGCGGTGAAACCAGAGTCGGCGAACGCCCGAACCAGCCAGTCGGCAGTGTCGGCATACTCGGTGAACACCACAAGCTGCATGCCAGATCTGGGGCTGATCTCGTTGTCGGCTAAGCGCTCAATCATCGGCTCCCACTTGGAGACGTTTAACTCGCCCAGAGCTGGCCGTTGAGGGTCAATCAACGGATCCAGCTCGGCCAGCAAGTCGCTGATCGCCTGCTTCTCTGCTTTGGCATCAAGCGATGCTGCTGCTGTCACCCGCTCTTCGGAGCGTTCATCGTCGTCGGGTTCGGTTGCTGAGTCATCGCCTGTTCCCATCTTGTTGCGGCGTCGGTGCAACGTCTTGGCCAGTGCATACAGCGACGAAGCGGCCCTCTTTCCATAAACCATCGCCGCTAGCTGACGGCCCTTCATGTCGAAGTAAGTCGTCACCAGATCCAACGCTTGGTCGTGGAAGCGCTGCTCGGTCGGGTTCATTCGAACCTTTACGTTGACTGCTTCACGCTCACGGAACAGCCGGCTCTCAGTGTCAAAGTCAACTAGTTGTTCCTTCATCCGTCGTAAGAAGTGCAACGGCCCCGGCTTTAACGCAGCAGCTGCGCGTTCGAACTCCTTGCTGTCGGAGTGCTGTGGCTTGTGCAGAGTGCTGCCCTGCTCGCTGCTCGTCAGATAAACATCGGGATCAACTAGATGCAGCAACTCGCGAAAATACCACTCATTGCCCCGATGGGGAGTCGCCGTCAAGAACACTGCGTGAGGCACGCTTCCTGAGAGTTCCTTGCCCACCCTGTGGAAGGTTTCTGCCGTGGGTGTCATCCGGTGCGCTTCATCAAAGACGACCGCGTCCCAGCCTGCTTCGTCAGGATGCAACGCCTCACGGACCGACGGATTTACAGCCACTAGGTTTAGTGATGCCACCCACATGTCGTCGTCTGATCCCGACAGAGCACGCTGACGCACCGTCTCGGCAGTTACTTCGCGCAAATCAGCACCAAAGAAGCGCTCAAAGTCGGCGCGCCACTTGATCACCAAATGCGCTGGACACACAACCAACGCACGCTTCACAAGACCGAGCCGCTGAGCTTCACGCAGCCATAGCCCCGACATGATCGTTTTGCCTGTGCCCGGTTCATCAGCTAGCAGAAACCGCAGCAGCGGCTGGGTCAGCATGTGACCGTAGACAGCGTCCATCTGATGGGGATACGGCCTCAACGATGTGGATGCCAGCACCGACGAACGAGCTGAGCGAACCGCTCCAAGCATCCACTCATTCCACAGTCCAGCCAGCACCACCTTTGGGCTGGCACCACCATCTTCGGTGATTACCTTGATCTGCTGAGCCTGCACCGAAGTCAGCTCAACTGGGCGAACCACTTGGGATGTCAGGTCATCTTTGACATATACGACAATGCCGCCGGGTTGTGGCGCAACTCCGTCAATAACAACGATCTTGTTCTCGCCGGGTAGCTGAACTCGCTGGCCACGCACCGGAATGTCGTGAGGCTCTGATGGATGCACAGCCGTCATTGCGGGGCCTGCTTTGCGTTGCTTGCGGGTTGGCCTTGTGGCGGGTACGCGTTGGTGGGTATCACTGATTTCGGGGGAGGGAGAATCAGGACTCCAGCATGGCGATTAGTTCTTCGTCGCTGGGGATCTCAACGCCGGGTACGTAATACGTGTAGAGGCTGGAGATCACATCACCAAGGCCCGAGTCGTCGTCACCAGCAAGTTTGGCGGTGACGACCGAACCAAAAATATGCAGTGACGACAACCGTCCGGTAGCAAGCAGGCGGCGTGCCAGTTCATCGCAGGGACGGTCACCAATGATCTCATCACCGGCGCTGTAACGCTCATGACCCATACCGGTGAGCGACCGGTTCAGCTCAAAGCGCACGACCCCGGGCTTGGGCGACACACTGCGAAGGAAAGTGACGGGCTGACCCATGACAATCGCCAGACTAGCGCTGCACAACACTGGGCAGCTTCAACAGCCGAACCACGCTGCCTCAACCACCCGTATCGAAGAGACTTTGCTGAGGGTCGTTTTGATCCACCAGCCGAGGAATCCCACTCCAACGCAGGTCGTCCATGAACACCCAGCGACGCCGGTGAATAGCGCAGGGTCCCCAAGCAGCCAACGCAGCAACATGGCGCGGACACCGGTAACCCTTGTTAGAAGCGAATCCGTAGCCGGGGTAGCAGTCCGCTGCCGCAACCATCAGCCGATCGCGCACGACTTTGGCCACCACCGACGCAGCCGCTATCGACAGGCTCACAGCATCGCCTCGCACGACCGTCGTGACATCGGGAACGTCATCACAGACCTCCACAACCATGCCGCCGTCGGCATCCATACCACTGTCGGGGTCACTGTCGCTGTCGGTGCTGACATCGGGTTTGGTAGCCGAAGACGGCGACGGTGTCAGGAAATCCCATGAGCCGTCCATCAGCACATGATCAACTTTCAGGCACAACCCATCAACGGCGCGCCTTGCGGCGAGTCGTTGAGCCTCGGCCATGCCCAACTTGTTGCAATCATCCACGCTGGCGTGACCCACCGACACTGCACGAGCCCAGCCACGTATACGTTCGTAAAGCGTCTCACGCTCAACTGGGGTGAGCATCTTGGAATCGCGCACTTTGTAGATGCGCTTGTCGGGGTCAGCCACCACCGCCGCTACTGTCAATGGTCCAGCCCAAGAGCCTCGACCCACCTCGTCAACACCGGCCACCACCGCAGCACCTGACGCCCACAAGTCTCGCTCTAGTCGCAGCCCCGGCGCTTGACCCTGCAAAGCCTTCCTAAGCGGACGTGTAGACGGGCGCAACCCACCGCTGCTTGGCAAATGCACTGGTATCAAACGCTTCCTACACGCCGCGGTGACTGCCCGCCTGAGAGGAATGCCAGCGCAGCACCCGCTTCTCAACAGCCATCAGCAACAACACGAAGGCAACACCAATGAAAGCCAGCACAAACACGCTGCCCCACAGCTGATTAACAAGCAGCCTTGACTGCGCCACACGCGCGGCGTTGCCCAAACCGTCACGAGAGTTGAAGAACTCACCGACAACTGCGCCCACCAACGCCAAACCCACGCAGATTCGTCCCGCCGCAAAAAGATACGGCAGCGAATGTGGCACGCGCAGCCTCCAATAAATCTCCCAGCGGCTGGCATCCACCGAACGCAAAAGTTCATGGGCATCGGTGTCAACTGATCTAAGGCCGATCAGAGCGTTAGCGACGAAAGGAACCCAAGCAAAAAGCATGGCTGTAAGGATCTTGGGCCAGGGCGAGAAACCGAACCACAACAAAAAGATCGGCACCAGCACCGCCACCGGCGTTGACTGCATTAACACGATCACCGGTGTTGATGCCCGCTCAAAAAACTCAGAGTGCGCCATCGCCGTGGCTACAGCAACCGCAGCAACGAAAGCCAGCACGAACCCCAAAAAGGCTTCCTGCACTGTCACCCAACCGTTCTGCGCGTAGAAGCCGGGATTCTCAGCCACATGACGAAGCACAGCCGAAGGCTGAGGCAACGTCAATGGTCGCAGGTCACGAACCTCAACATAAACCTCCCAGGCCACTAACAAACCGGTCAAACCAATGAAAGGCGCTGCCAGCAAAAAGGCCCGGCGCACCGGTCGGCGCGGCAGTTCTGGTGGTTGATCAGGAGGCAGCCCTGCAAGGTCTGAGTTTGATGCACTCTGCTCAGGGGGCCCTGCCTCAACCGGGTCGGTGCGTGTCATTAGTTAGACCAGCCATGCCTGAGCGCGTCACGGATCTCGGCCAGGATGCGACGAAACTCGTCGCTGTCCTCCACATCGGCATGACGAGGCCTGCTCAAAGCAACATCAACAACAGTGGTAACACGGCCAGGACGACCGCTCAACACCACCACCCGATCCGAAAGCGCCACCGCTTCAGGGATTGAGTGCGTCACGAACAAAACCGTCTTGGCGTTGCTCCTCCACAAATCAAGCAGCAGATAGCGCATATCGGCGCGGGTGATCTCATCAAGAGCAGAAAACGGCTCATCCATCAACAGCAGCGGAGTCCCCAAAGCGAAAGCACGAGCGATACTGACCCGTTGCTGCAATCCGCCGCTCAACTCCTGAGGAAGAGCATCCAGAAACGGGGTCAACCCGATTTCGTCAAGCATGGCGAGCTTGTCGCCGTCTGACATACCAGCACTGGAGTTGGAACTGGGGCTGGAGTTGCGGCTGGGGCTGGAGTTGGAGTTGCGGCGATTAACTTCACAGAGAAGCGAAACGTTGTCGCGCACTGTCCGCCACGGCAGCAGCGCCGGATTCTGTGGTACGAATCCGTAGCGTTTCTGGCGGCGGGCTTCGACGGGTGACCGGTCGTGAACCCTCACCTCGCCACGGTCAGCTTCGAGTAGCCCCCCTGCTAGGCGCAGCATGGTGGACTTGCCGCAACCGGTAGGCCCGATGAGGCTTACAAACTCTTCGGGTGCAACAGTAAGACTGACTTGCGACAAAGCATGAATGATGCGATTACCGGGCCGGAACCACTTCGACACCGCCTCGAAACTGACGGCTGGAGCAGCCTCTAGTTCATTGCTGAGCGCGTCTTCATTACTGAGCATGTCTGCACCTAGCAAACCCGTATCAAACACACAAGCACATCCGTCATAAGCACATCTGTATCGACTACCTACATGCCCGTGCTGGCTTTAAGGCCCCGGCCAGATCAGCGTGGTGCCGTCGTAGGCATCAACAGCGAAAGAGCCGTTGATCATTGACTGCCAGTCGGGCTTTGTCTCAAGCACTCCGGCATTGACCTGAGCGTCGATTTCGGCACCGAGCAGAGCCACATCAGGGATACCTGCGCCCTGATCTGGCGGAGCGAGATCAGCAACAAGACGGGACTCCACTTGCCAACGATTGCGTTCGGCTTCCATAGCAAGAAACATCGGGTTGCCAGCAGCGTCGATCAACTCAAAGGCGTTCTCCACAGCAATTTCGGGATTAGCAGTAGCAAACTGGTTACCACGGATCAATGCTCGCACCACGTCAGCTACCAGCGCCGGATTCTCGTCGATCATTCTCTGGGTGGTGAAAGTAACAGCGAAACTTGAGGGCACACCAAAATCAAGCGGGTCAAGCATCTTGAAGGGCACACCGTTAGCAGTAAGAACGTTGGGCTCATTGGATTTGTAGACGGGCAGCGCGTCAAGGCCCAGATCAAGATGAGCGATCGGATCGAAACCGTCAAGCAAGATCTCATCGAAACAACTCCGGTCAATTCCTGACATGGACACCGCTGCTTGCAGCGAAGGCGGTAGATCGCCTTTGATGCCGATCAGCTTGTCGCACAGATCTGAGAAGGCTTCGACATCGCTGTCAGCGGGCAGAACTATCGCTTCTATTGCTGTGCGACCCCAGTGAAGCAACGCTACGAGGTCGCCTTCACCGGCGACGTTATTGGCGACAAGTTCAGCAAACGACCCAGAGTTACCGAACTGGGCCTGCCCTTCTATCACCAGAGCGCTGTTGGAGGGAGCGAAGCCTGGCTGAACCTCAAAATCAATGCACAGCTCTTCGAAGTAGCCCTGAGCATCGGCGACGATGGCGTCAATAATCCCTGCCGACGCTGTGAAACCGAAACCAGTCACGAAGTTGACTTTGCCAGCGTCACGGTTGGCTTGGCAGCGAGCTTCGGTCGCATCAATTTCGTCGTCGCCGCAGGCGGCTGCAAACGAAGCCAGAACCAGCGCCGCCACTGCTGCGTATGCAAGACGCAAAAGCACTGATCGACACCTCAGGCAGCGAGTGCTTCTAGCTGTATCCAACACGGCATTCGACGAGGTAGCGGCGACGGTTACGTTGTCTGATTCCATGCTTGGGTCGCATCCTTGGGGTTCGCCACCGGGCTCGCCGATGACGCGGCGATGCTTGCGGGTCTTGGTATGAGGCTAGGGCTGTAAGTGGCCCTCAACAAAGGTGGCAGTACCTCTCAAGCTGAAAAGTATGGCCGGTTCTGAGCAGGTCGACCATCCAGAATTCCAGCGATACCAACAGCGGAAACGGCTAGCCCGGAGCTATCAGACACGTCCAGTTCTGAGCAGGGCTTCGCCGCTTGGTGATCTGCTGCACCAAGAGTCGTCAAGTCCGCAGCGCAGGGTGACATCACGATGCGTTTGCAGTTCCCACAGCAGCGCTGGTCTGGTGCCGTGCCAGCGCAACGAGAACGACAACAAGCCGTAATGGCTGACCAATGCATCCACATCAACAGTGGCACCTTCCCAGAGTTGTGCATATTTCGGCAACATCAACAGTTGATTGCTCGTTTGATCGCTTGTTTGATTGCTCATTTCGGCGATCAGACACTTGATGAGCTTTTCTATGCCTGCCAGCGCGCCCTCTGGGCCGCTACCGAAGCTGAGACACTGCTGAAATTGTGTGCTAATCAGTTCTTCTTCGTTGTGAAGCAAAGACTTGTCCACCGATGAAGCCGTGCCAGCAAGCAGGCGCCGAGCGTCTCGGGCCGCAGCAGGTGCCTCGAAGTCCAAAGCGGCAGCAACCTGTAGCAGAATCAAGGGGTCACAGTCCCCCGCCGCCTCAACCAGAGGTCCCGCCAACTCGGCGAGTCCCGAGACACGACCGCTGCACAGCCGTCTAGATGCCAAAGCCCGCAGCACGGCTTCGGCTTCGCTAGACGCAAGACGAACAGCCTGACGCAGTGAACGCTGTCGACCCTTGTCGGCTTCATCAGGCATACCCAAACGATCAAGCACCACAGCAGCCCGAGCCGCCAGTTCTACTCCTGAGACCCCCTCACCGCTGGCAGCCAAAACCGCGGCAGCTACCCCGCGCCGCCAAGCCCGACTAACAATGTCGTCTGCTGGCGCGTTTGGCGACCCTGCGACATAATCCATCGAAGCGGCTTGACGCAGCAATGTCTGCCATCCAGCAGCAACGCTTTCGGGCGCAACAGCCTGACCCGGCGACGCTTCAGGCGACGCTTCACCAGCAAGAGGCATCACGGCTCGCAGCGGCATCTGAGGCACCAAAGGCACCAGAACCGCGGCTGCGGCCAATCCGGCTCTACTGCGGGCAGTGCAATCCCCCACCGTTGGCTGAGCGGCAACCGTTGTCTGAGCGTTAGCGGTAACAGTAGGCCAGATCTGGCCATCGGCCACAGCCACCGCAGCTCGTGGCTGGCAATCCAGATCAACGGCGACACTGTTGTTGGCAAGCACGCAAGAGCCCGTCACTTGGGCTGATCTGATTGATCCGCTGACAGCCAGAGCCAGGATCTGTGGCATTGATGTGTGATTGCTGAATTCCAGCGCCACCACTCGCTCGTTGCTAGGGGCTCGAGTGCGTACAGCGGCTGCTTGCATCACCACATCGCCACCAGGGACTCTCATGGATGTGACAGTGACCGGCATGT
This sequence comes from Candidatus Aldehydirespirator catecholifindens, assembly GCA_028283245.1. GTDB lineage: Bacteria > Actinomycetota > Acidimicrobiia > Acidimicrobiales > Aldehydirespiratoraceae > Aldehydirespirator > Aldehydirespirator catecholifindens. Next base: position 9,775 of record JAPYNU010000076.1, read on the forward strand.
CATCAAGCAAACGCGAACGCACCGCATGCGTTTCTGATGCGATCCGCCAGCGGTCTCCACTGCCGACAGCCCAACTCAACCGCCATGAGCTGCCAATCAAAGCAACACTGCCAGCCGCGTCCACCGATGCCACCGGGCCGTCAAGGTCGCCGATCACCTCGACGTTGTCAGCTGTTACATCCATCGCGTGTCACACCCATCGCGGGCTTCTGCGCTACGTTGCGTCATGTCAATCACAAACTGGCTGCAAGGGCGGGCGCAGTCACAGCACGGTCTTAATCGCCGGGTCGTTCACAAAGGCAACCCTAGACTCGCAGAGTTATAGCCCACGGCTGCTTGGAGCCGCCTCGTGTCGCCGCTGCACAAATCATCACCTCGCGAACCGCCTCCAAACGAGGCATCGCCGTTGCACGCATCACCGACACACAACTCGTCGCCGTCATACACGTCATTGCAGCAACAGCCGATGTCGCAGAAGCCAGCAAAGCGCAGCACTTCAGCTGAAACCGTCGCAACCAACAACCAGACTGCCAGCGGTGCAAACACAGCAACGGCAGTGGTTGTGCCGATCCGCAGCTTCGACGGGGCTTTGTCACGGCTAGAAGCAACACTGGGACGCTCAGGCTGTAGCGAACTGATGCGTCGCATGGCCAGCCGGGTGGTGACAGCAGCCGACGGCCTGCCGGTGCATATCGCAAGCAACGACGCAGAGGTCACCGCCTGGGCTCACAACCGAGCAGTTTCGGTGGTGAAAGCCGATAGACCCGGTTTGTCCGCAGCGGTCACGAAGGCTGTTCAGCAACTAGCAAGCGCTGGAGTGTCAAGGGTGGTTGTGGCTCACGCGGATCTGGCAAGGGTTCGCTCGCTGCGCCATGCTGTGGGCATCGGGCTGGTGATAGCCCCCGACAGGTGGCGAGACGGCTCAAACGTGATCTGTGTAGATGCCGATTCTGGCTTCCAGTTCAGCTATGGACCGGGCTCATTTCAGCGTCACTTGGCGGAAGCTGCACGGCTGGGATTGGAAGTGACAGTGCTGCGAGACGACACTTTGGCCTACGACATAGACCAGCCTGAAGACCTGCTGGAGTTGTCTGAAGATGAACGAGTCGATTTAGGCATTGAACGTTCGGTTGTGTGCCGATGACAGAACTGCTGAGCCAACCCGCTAAAAGCCGCCGAAGCCCATGACCACAGTAGACGTTGCATCCCCGGCTAGGGCTCTCGCTATTGGTGCTCATCCCGACGACATCGAGTTCGGTTGCGGAGCGACTCTAGCCAAATGGTCACAAGCAGGATGCGAAGTAAGCCTGCTGATATGCACCGACGGATCCAAAGGAACCTGGGATATCAATGCCGACACCGCTGCTCTGGTTGACTGCCGACGCAAAGAACAGTTCCGGGCTGCTGAGCGGCTCGGTGTGACCGGTGAGGTTCGATTCCTCGGCGAAGTGGACGGCGAGTTGCAGGTGACCCTAACGCTGCGCCGTCGCATCGCTCAAGTGATCCGCGAACTGCGCCCTGAAGTAGTGCTAGGGCATGATCCCTTCAAGCGCTGGCGACTGCACCCAGATCATCGCGCTGCCGGGTTTTTATGCATGGACGCTTTGCTCGCCGCTCGTGACCCGCACTTCTACCGTGAACTGTTGCGTGATCACGGCCTGGCTCACCACCGACCCAACGAGTTGCTGCTGTTTGAAAGCGAAGCACCCGACCACTTTGAACAAGTTGATCAAAACCAGATCACCGCCAAGGTCAACGCCCTGCTGGCGCATGAAAGCCAGTTTGAGAGCACTCACGGCATCAGCTCAGACGACGACGGCGCTCAAGCTGCCGCTTTCGGTGCCGGAATCTTTGAGGAGTGCCGCTCTGCTGGCATCCGGGCAGGAGTCGGCCTCGCTGAGGCTTTCAAACGCGTTGAGCATGTCTGAGCGCAGGCATGTCTGAACAAGCCCAAAAAGCCGAAAAAGCCCAAGTCTCCAGCAGCTCGGCGTCTGAGATCAGCAAGCCAAGCGGGCTCAGTTCCAAGCTCGCCAACTCAACCGGGATCAGCACACCAAACGGGCTCAGCACCGCGCAAGTGCAACAACGCATACGCGATGGCCGCACCAACAATGTGCCCGAGCAACCCGTGCGCACCTTTCGACAGATCATTCGCAACAACGTGCTCACACCGGTCAACGCCATCATCGGCTCGATGTTCACGCTCATAATGGTGGCCGGATACCCCGCCGACGCATTGTTTGCTGGGGTGGTTGTATCGAACAGCGTTATCGGCATCGCCCAAGAACTACAAGCCCGTCGCACCCTCAATCGTTTGGCTGTGTTATCGGCACCCAAAGTGCGGGTAGCGCGCGACGGTGTGACACAGGAGGTCAGCACCAGCGAGGTAGTAGCAGACGACATTATTGAACTGCGACCCGGTGACCAGTTAGTGGTGGACGGCGAAGTTGTATCGGCGCAGGGCCTAGAGATAGACGAATCGCTGCTCACCGGCGAGAGCGACCCTGTCGACAAAGCCCCTGGTGATGCGGTGATGTCGGGAGCTTTCGTCAACGCTGGAGCAGGATGGTATGCGGCCACCGCCATTGGTGCCGACTCATATGCTGCCCGACTGTCAGAAGAGGCTCGCAGGTTCAAGCTGGTCGGCAGCGAACTCAAAAGTGGTGTTAACACGATCCTGCGCCGTCTGCAGTGGATCATTCCCCTAGCAACGGCGCTGCTGCTTTTGAGGCTGCTCGTCAATGAGGACCGCTGGCAAGATGCGCTGCAGGGCACAGTAGCGGCTGGGGTGGCGATGGTGCCCGATGGGCTAGTGCTGTTAACAAGTCTGGCATTCATTACTGGTGTTGTGGCGCTAGCTCGCCGTCAGGCTCTGGCTCGTGAGCTGGCATCAGTGGAGTTGCTGGCCCGGGTGGACACGCTCTGCCTTGACAAGACCGGCACCATCACAACCGGCCAGATTTCTTTTGACCGTGTGGAGCCGCTAAGTAACACCACGCAAGCTGAAGCATCTTTAGCGCTAGCGGCGTTGGCTGCAGCCGACCCGGCACCCAACGCCACCTTGGCAGCTATCGCAGCCGCTGTGGAGCAAAAGCCCGACGGATGGGAGTTGACCCACAGCGTTGCGTTCTCATCGGCTCGCAAATGGGCCGCAGCCAGCTATGCCGACAGGGGAACATATCACTTGGGAGCGCCTGACGTGCTGCTGCATCCCGAGAGCACCGATGCCGCACACGACACTGCCCGACGCAGAGCCGCGGCCGCTTCTGCTGCTGGCAGCCGTGTGCTTGTAGTAACCCATGCCTGGTCATTTGACCTCTCATATAACGGCGCGGCAGGCAAAACGACGCACGACCTACCGGAGGATCGTAAACCTGTTTGTCTGGTTTATCTCGGTGACACGATCCGTCCAGATGCGCCCGAAATCTTCGCCTATTTCCGACAACAGGGCGTGGAACTAAAGGTGATCTCTGGAGATCATCCAGCCACCGTGGCCGCGATCGCTGAGCGTGCTGGCATCAGCGACAGCAACACTTCCAACAACAACGCTTCCGACAACAACGATGACAGCACCAACAGCGCAGGCGCTTTCGACGCACGTCGGCTGCCTGAACAAACCGATGAGCTTGCCGATGTGCTGGAGAGCAACACAGTGTTCGGCCGGGTCGACCCTCACCAGAAGCGAGCCATGGTCAAAGCTATGCAGTCACGGGGACGAACAGTGGCCATGACCGGCGACGGAGTCAACGACGTGCTAGCACTCAAAGACGCTGACATGGGCATCGCCATGGGCTCAGGGTCTTCGGCCTCTCGGGCTGTGGCTCAGATCGTGCTGCTCGACAATCGTTTCGCCACTCTGCCCCGAGTTCTGGCTGAGGGTCGCCGGGTCATCAACAACATTGAGCGTGTAGCCAACTTGTTCATCACCAAAGCGACTTACGCGGTGCTGCTCACTGTGCTGATCGGGATTTTCGGCTCGCCGTTCCCGTTCCTGCCACGCCATCTGACCCTGATCGGCACCTTCTCGGTAGGCGTTCCGGGATTCTTCTTAGCGCTGGCCCCGAATCATCAACTAGTGCAGCGAGGTTTTCTGCCGAGAGTGCTGCGCTTCTCGCTGCCTGCGGGTGCGGTGGCGGGGGTTGTGACCTTCGCGCTGTATGAAATCGTGCGCCGCTTAGACGGCCACAGCCTCTACGAAGCTCGTACGGTGGCCACGATGACGCTGCTCGGCATCGGTTTGGTGATTCTGCTGCTAATTAGCCGTCCTTTGCGAGGCTGGAAGGTGGCTTTGGCGACATGCATGGCCGGGTCGTATGCAATCGCTATGGCTGTGCCTTTTGGTCGTGATTTTTTTGAGCTTGAGGCACCGACCTTGAGCGGCTGGATCTTGATGCTGGCAGCAGTGGCGGTCGGCGGGATTGGTTCGTGGCTGGCTGTCGACTTGACGCAACGCCGGACAGCCGAAACTCCCAAGCACAACTAACGACAGCTTGAAGGCAGGTAGCCACAGATCGAAGTGTTGGCAGGGCTTAGTGCGCGAACTGCACCGCTGCGGGCACCACGGTGGCCGTGAGCGGTGTCAGACCCAGCGGTTCGCCGTCAGCCACCAGATCCAGCGGAGCGCCATCAAGGCTTTCGATGGTGATGCTGCGTCCCCGCAATAAATGCACATGACGATGACCGACATGGCTGCCATCGAACACTTTCGGTAGCAGGCGCAGCAATGTTCTCCGGTTGACGGCACCCACCACGCACACGTCAAGCAGGCCGTCATGCGCGTCAGCATTGGGGCAGACCGCCATACCGCCACCAAAAGTCGCCGTGTTGGATACAGCAAAAAAAGCGCTACGAAACTGCAAGCATTCTCGGTCCAACGTGATCGCCAGCTCACGGTGATGTAAACCCGGCAGCTTCAGCAGAGTTGCCACTGTGTAGCGGCTTGACCCCTTAGGGAAACGCATCTGTTCAGCACGACGGTTGACATCCACACTGAAGCCTCCGGTCACGTTGAAAGCAGCCCAACGCCCGTTTGTGGTGGAGATGGCATCCACAGACTGCGCCGGGCCCAGAGCGCGCTCGGCTGCCTGCTTGATGCTCAACCCGTGCAGGCCGAACGCTCGGGCGTAGTCGTTGCCGGTGCCTGCAGGCACTAACCCCAGCACCGTGCTGCTGCCTGCGACGGCTTGAAGAGCCACATGCAGGCAGCCGTCGCCACCCACAGCAACCAGCCGCTGCGCCCCGGCAGCCACCGCAGCCCTAGCAGCGGCCTCAGATTCCGAAGCAGTCGCGCCACTCAAGTCCACAGCAGTGTGACCAGCCTGTTCGATCACTCGTCGCACCGCAGCAGCAGCCTCTGCGGCTCTACCACGGCCGCCTTTAGGGCTCACCAACAAATGAATCTCTGCCACAGCACTCCAGTCCGTAAGGCCTCTGTGTAGCAGCTTTGTTGCCGAGGTAGCAGCTTTGTTGCCGAGGCTTTATTACCGGGCGCGAGGCTAAAGCCTCAGCCGAGCAGCGAAGAATCTAAAGAGCCAGATAATTAAGAGAATCAGCCGAAAGCATCATCCTGGTAACTTGTACAAGGTTCTTGGCGGGCGGTTCACAACCATGAACAGCAAATCTTCCTGCCATCGCTTCTCT
>JAPYNU010000077.1 GCA_028283245.1 Candidatus Aldehydirespirator catecholifindens
GGTTCACACTACTCAAGGCTCAGTTGACGGAGCGGTGCGTTTGGATGGTGGTTACTAGCTTTTCGGCCTTGCTGGTGGTGACGGTGAGTTTGCGGTCTTTGCCTTTGTGGTGGTATTCGACGGTGGCTGCGGTGGTGCCACCCACCGAGTAGAGGATGTCTTGCGGCTTCCAGCGCACACCCCATCCGCCATATTGTTTCAATGGCCGAACCTCGCGCACATAGACATCATGGATCGACTGGATCGGAACCCTTGTCCTGATCCAGAACGGCCAGAGCTTAAGAGTGTAAGAGTCGGGTTCGACACGAATCTGTACTCGCATCGCCCACCACAGGCTCGTGGTGCCAGTCAATGCCAGCACAGGCGGTCCGACCAGTTTCACAACAGTTGACAAGCCCTCAGAATCAGATGCTGTCAGCATCAGCGTTAGCACCGCTAGCAGCACTAGGACTTCCAATACGAGCAGCGGTTCAAGGAAACGGCGCACACGCGCAGGGGTCCTCTCGTCGTGGCTATAGCTAGATGTCACTGGATTACCACCTGATTGTCAGCGGATAGAACTCCTAGAGAGGCTTAGTTTGTTGCCGCACGCAACGGGTTGCAAAGCCTACAGACATCAATTATAGTGAAATCCACTGAATCATCTCTACAATACTTAGAGATGATTCAGGGCAGAACAGGACAAAGCAACAGGAGGTAAGACAGATGGGAACTTTCAGTTGTCCGCTGAAGTTGACCAACATAGAAGGCGACAAGAGCGTTGAGGTGGACGCGGTGGTGGACACGGGAGCGTTCTTTACCGTCGTGCCAGCTCTCCTTTTGGAACGGATCGGCGTTTATCCGCAAAAAATCGTTCGTCTCAAGCTCGCTGATGGACGGCTCGACTCTCGAGAAGTCGGAGAGGCCCGTGTCCACATTGACGGCAAAAACGCGATTACGCAAGTGGTGTTCGGTGGCGACGATTCGATCGTGTTGCTTGGCGCTCTCACGCTTGAGAGCCTGCTTTTGGCAGTCGAGCCTGTCGGGCAGCGTCTAGTCCCAATTGAGGTAATTCCGGTCTAACGTCACTACCAACAACGCAGACAAGGAGACAGCTATGGCTAAGTGCGCGTTTGTCGGGCTTGGGGTGATGGGTTATCCGATGGCTGGACATTTAGTGGCTGCTGGTCATGATGTCACGGTCTATAACCGCACTGCCTCGGTCGCGTCGTCGTGGGTGACTGAACACGGCGGAGCCAGCGCAGCTACACCAGCCGAAGCAGCCGCAGGCGCGGATTTCGTTTTCCTTTGCGTGGGCAACGATGACGATGTTCGGGCAGTGACAACCGGCACTAGCGGAGCGCTGGAATCCATGTCGTCTGGGGCGGTTCTGGTGGATCACACCACTGCCTCAGCTGGCTTGGCACAGGAGTTGCATGTTGCAGCCGCCGCGAAAGGTGTCGGGTTTGTGGATGCACCCATCTCCGGCGGTGAAATCGGTGCCCGCAACGGTGTGCTCACCGTGATGTGCGGCGGTGAGCAGGACGCGTTCGATAAAGCACAGCCGATTATTGACTCCTACGCCAAAGCAGTCACCTTGCTGGGTGGACCGGGCAGCGGGCAGCGCACCAAAATGGTCAACCAGATCTGCATCGCCGGGCTGGTGCAAGGCTTAGCTGAAGGCATCGATTTCGCTCGCCGTGCCGGGCTTGATGTCGAGCAGGTGCTAGACGTGATCTCACAAGGCGCTGCCGGTTCGTGGCAGATGGCCAACCGTGGCGCAACCATGGCACGACGCGAATTTGATTTTGGTTTCGCTCTTGACTGGATGCGCAAAGACCTAGCGATCTGTTTCGCCGAAGCCGAACGTATCGGTGCCACGCTGCCGCTCACAGCGATTATCGACCAGCATTACGCTCGCCTACAACGCGAAGGGCACGGTCGCTGGGACACAAGTTCGTTGATCGAACTGCTACGCGACGACTGATCTGCCACGCAACTACCGAAGCTGTGCAGCAGCGCTACGGAAGCCCCTAGCGCTACAGGGAGCCCCTGGGAAGAACCCTCCGAGGAAAGAAGAGGAAAGAATCAGCCTGCTGCGAAGTTGGCGGAAGCGAACTCCCAGTTGGCGAGATGCTCTACGAACGCGTTCAGATACGCAGGCCGGGCATTCTGATAGTCGAGGTAGTAGGCGTGCTCCCATACGTCGACGGTTAGCAGCGGGTGCTGCCCGTGACGTAGCGGTGTGTCGGCATCGTCTGTGTTGACAATGCTCAAACCGTTGGCATCTGACACCAGCCACGTCCACCCAGATGCGAAGTTGCCGATAGCAGCAGCTGCGAACTGACTGTTGAACTCATCCAGCGATCCGAAGCTCGCCTCCAAAGCGGCCAGCAGATCGCCTGAAGGAGCTTCCAGAGCACCAGGCGACATTGAGTTCCAGTAGAAGGCGTGGTTCCAGGACTGCGCTGCGTTGTTGAACAGCGGTGACGGCATATCAGCCGCTGTCACGATGTCTTCCAGCGAAGAGTTCTCATGGGCTGTGCCAGCGATCAACTTGTTGAGATTGGCTACGTAGGTGGCGTGATGTTTGCCGTGATGGAAACCCAGGGTGCGCTCAGAAATATGCGGCGCAAGGGCATCAGACGGGTAGGGGAGCGGGGAATGCTCAATGGTCATCTCGAAGGGTCATCTTTCGTAAGGCGACAAGGGCAGATGCGAATATATCCCCTCCAGCCGCCTCTCAGCCTCCGAACAATCCGCAGGCTTCTGTTGATCACAGAATCATCTGTTGATAACAGAATCAATAGGGGCATCAACTTGAGGCAAGCTGTGCTCGGGCAAGCAGTGCAGCACCCAACACGCCCGAATCATCACCCAAAGCCGGAGGCACAACAAAGTCGTCGAGATCGACTGAATAGTCGCCATAGCCGCCGAGTTCGCTGACGCTTGACTTGCGGATCATTTCTGCAATCCCCGGCTGGTTGCCTACACCCCCGCCGAACACTATGCGACCTGGAGCGACCGAATAGCAGAGCACCCGCACCAACTGTGCGAGATATGCGGCTTCAAGTTGCCAAATGTCGCTGCGTTCAGCGACATCGGCAGGATCAACACCCCAACGCTCGGCGATAGCAGGGCCGCAGGCCATGCCTTCAAGGCAGTCACCATGAAAAGGGCAACGCCCCGGATAATCATCGCCAGCAACACGGCGAACCGGAATGTGCCCGAGTTCGCTGTGTCGGCATCCCCGCAGAGGCACGCCATGAACAGCAACAGCCGCGCCTATGCCCGTGCCAACCGTCACATAAGCAAGCCGATCTGGACTCGGTTGCGGACCCAGAAGCTGCTCAGCGACTGCGGCTGCCTCCACATCGGTTTGGATACCAACAGGCACATTGAGAGCATGCGCTAGGCGGTCAAGGATTCGACATCCCGACCATCCCGGCTTGGGGGTTGCGGCTATCGACCCGTAGCCGGGTGAGCCGAGATCTAGATCAACTGGCCCGAAAGAAGCGATCCCCAGCGCCGAAATCGGTTCACTCCCAGCGAAGAAAGCCACCACCTCAGCCAGCGTGGTTTCGGGATCAGATGTAGGCACCATCACCGAGTCGACGATCTCAAGGGCACCCGAAGCAGCAGCGCCAGACACCACAGCGGCACGAAATTTGGTGCCGCCCGCTTCCAGTGCCCCTAGCCGCTGTGACCACATATCGGGTTGCGAGCCTGTTTCGGTCATGGTGAGACACTTACTCCAGTGGGAACGGCAGCTGCAGCCACCACGGACGATCGCGAAGGTCTACCCGGCTGACCCATTTGACCCACCAGAAGCCTCGCCGTTGAGGTGCCACCAGCCGCACTGGGGCGCCATGACCTCGTCGCAGCGGTTCGCCGTTGTAGCCAACAGCTAGATGCAAGTTGCGTGCATCACTAGCTGGAAACAGACGGCTGTAGCCGGTTACCGAAGTCACCTCAAGACTGCGCGCAGCAGTGTCGGGCACAAGTTCAGCTAGTGGTACCGCATCCCAAGATTGGCGACTCCACCAGCCGCCGGTGCAATCCAGATCCGCCACAGTCGGCTTTGCCAGCTCATGCAGATCCTCCAAATCAATACGTTGCCCAGCGACGATCAGTTCCCAATCCTCAGCAGCGACCCGAGGGGAGCGGTCGTTAAGCCACATGGTGGTCGGCATCTTCACAGGATCGAAAGACGCGATCTCGTGTGAACCGGTAAAGCGCCTGTTGTCGCCCACCACCAGTTGCTGAACTCCAAAACCGACACCGGCAACAGCAAGCGCAGCACCACCGCCTAGCAGAGTGCGGCGGTCAAGATCCGTCAGGCGAGGCCGACTCGGGCGGCTGATCACATGCCACACCACAAGCGGCAACGCCAGCGCGGCGAGCAGCACATGAGTCCACAGAGCCGACCAGTAGCCGACACCGTGCCATAAACCCGTGGCGTGCAACACTCCCAGCAACACTGTCGCCAGCACAATCAGGCCGAGCAGCACCGACAACAAGCGAGTAGCACGTCTGCGCTTCATCCCGGTTCGCACCGAGCCGCTGAGCTTCGCTGGTGCCAGAACCAGCACACCCAAACCCGCAAGCGCGTGCGTGACCGTCACCCAGCGTCCCCAGCCGCTACCCACCGCCCATGCGAGCAAACCGGTGACAGCAGCAGTCGCCACTGCTGCGCCCAGCAGCAGATCCACCCGCCTTGCGGTAAGCAGCTTTTTGATGGTGAACACTTCGACAGAAAAACGCAACGATGCTCAGCCGTGGTGAGCAGCTGCTCAATACATGGACGCAGAACGCGTTACGGGGGCTTCTCCGCGGGCGAGACGAAGTTCGTCTTCGAGCGCTCGTGACAAAGCCGCCGTGTCGGAAGTGACCGTAATCATGCGAAAGCCCTGCGCGCTGCGACGCTGACAAAGCTCTGACACGGTGTGGCATCCTGCGATCACGCCGTGACGTGAGCAGCCCTGAAGAATCGCTGCTACAGCATCATCGAAGGCGGGCTCGCCGTCGTTGTTGCGGGGTTGCAGTCCCAGGCTTACCGACAAGTCCGCTGGCCCCATGTAGATCGCATCAACACCAGGCACCGACAAGATCTCGTCAAGGTTCGACAGCGCGTCGGTGGTTTCGATCATCGGGATCACAGCAACATCGGTGTTGGCGTTGGCGAAATAGTCAGAGCCTTCCTGTTGCACTACCCGAGCGCCTGCGTAGCTGCGATTGCCGTCAGGGGGATAGCGGCAGGCGGCCACTGCAGCTTCAGCTTCGCTACGAGTGTTGACCATCGGGATGATCACTCCTCTGGCACCTGCGTCAAGGCTCTTGCCGATGACTCCCGGTTCGTTCCACGGCACTCTCACCAGTGGAGTAGCCGAACCGAGGTTGATGGCTTGCAGCATGTGCCATGTGTCGCTGTAGTCAACGAGGCCATGCTGAGCGTCAATACAGACATAGTCGAAGTCGCGTCTAGCGACCATTTCGGCGCTGTAGGCGTTGGGAATGCCGAGCCAGCCTCCGAGGGCTGCGGTATCTGCTGCCCAACAGCGTCGCATTGGATTGTCTCTCATGGGTTTCTTCTATCACAAACATCTGCGCGATCCTGTCTGCTTATGAGATGTGGCCTAAGAATCTGCGGGCGTATTGTCGTCAGGCCCAGTAAGGATGCATCCTTGTGAATATGAACTATCAAACGATCACTTTGTCAGTGGTAGGTCCGGTTGGCACATTGATGCTCGACAATCCCTCCAAACTCAACCCTCTTTCGGCGGCCTGCCTGCAAGAATTGATCGAAGCAGCCCGCTGGTTCGATCAGCAACACGATGTCAAGGCGGTGATTGTTCGAGGTAACGGACGAGCTTTCACCGCAGGCGCAGATCTGGCTGCGTTCAGCGACAGCAACGGCTTCGGGCGTGACACCGCTGACGCAGGTCGGGTCATGGCTGAGGCGATCACCAACATGACAGCAGTGACGATCGCAGCGATACACGGTCATTGCGTGGGTGGGGGAGTGGTGCTTGCGGCGGCCTGCGACATTCGTGTAGCCACCGCAGACACACGCTTCGTGATACCTGAAGTGGATCTGGGCATTCCGCTGGCTTGGGGTGGGATCCCCCGCCTAGTTCGTGAGATCGGTCCTGCCGCCACACGCGATCTAGTGATGACCTGTCGGCCCTTCGATGCAGCTGAGGCTCAGACGCTGGGGTTCATCAACAGGGTAGTGCCAGCATCTGAGCACAACAGCGAACTGGACGCAGCAGCAAGCGAACTAGCGCAAACACTGGCTGCAAAGCCAGCTTTCGTGCTGCGGTCCACTCTGCTTGCTGTGAACGCAGCGGCGGAGGCTCTAGTAGCCACGGGCGGTGCCCACAACGACGCCGATTCTTTGGTGGTGGCTCGCCAAGACCCTGAGTCGCGCCAGGCCGCAGCCGACTATCTGCAATCGCGAGTGCGCTGATAGTCACTTGATAACGCTGCCGATGAACGCATCTAGCTGTCTGGCAGCTATGCGCTCGGCCTCTTAGGCGTTGCTGGCGATCACGTCCCAGAGTTGCTCAACGTGACGCTTCGTAGTCCAAGTCGATCCCACCGAAACCCGAACGAAACGCTGCTCTTGATGCTCTGAGACGGTCACAAAGAACCGCCCGTCTGCGTTGACGGCTTTCGCTAGAGCGTCTGTCGCAGCGTTGCCGTCATTATGCACGAACGACACCAGTGCGAAATGCACTGGAGCGATGCGCTCCAAGCGTGGATGCTCGTCAATGCGTGTAGCTAGCCCGCGCGCCCAGCCGACATGGTTGCGGATCATCTGGCGCAATCCCTCAGCACCGAAACTGCGCAACACGAACCACAGCTTCAAGGCTCGGAATGGGCGACCCAAAGGAGCGTGCCAGTCCCGGTAGTCAATCACCTGACCTGAATCCGATGCCGGATTACGCAAGTAGGGCGGCTTCACGCTAAGAGTCTCAATCAGCGGTCGCCGATCGGCGACCCACATCACCGAGCATTCAATATTGGTAGCTAACCATTTGTGAGGGTTGAAGGTGTAGCTATCGACGATTTCAAGTCCCTGCTGATGATGCCGGAACTCGTCACAGACCATGGCTGAGCCTCCATAGGCCGCGTCCACATGATGCCAAATCTGCTCAGATCGGGCGATCTCACCGAGAGCAGGCAACGGATCAACCGCAGCCGTTGCCGTGGTACCCACGCTGGAACCCAGAAACGCTGGTGTCAGACCATTGCGACGATCAGCGGCGATCTGCTCAAGAAACGCTTCGGGCTTAGCTGCGAAGTCAGAGTCAACATCAAGCAGCCGGATGTGACCGAAACCGGTGAGGAGCGCCCCCTTCTCCAGCGATGAATGAGCTTGGCTAGAGGTGTAAGCCACCATCTCTTCGGCTGACGCCCCGCTGCGCTGGCGACAGGCTTCACGCGCAACCACCATGGCGGTGTGGGTAGCGGTCGAGGCACCAGCCTGGATAACTCCGCCTCCTTCTGCAGTTGTTTTCCACCTTTGGGGCACGTTCAGCAGATCCACTAGCCAGTCAAGCACTTGAGCTTCGATCTCGGTAGCAGCCGGAGATGTCGCCCACATCATTCCCTGAACGCCGAGCCCGGCTGCGGCCAACTCACCAAGCACGGAAGGCGGCGACGATTGGCAAGGGAAGAACGCGAACCAGCCTGGGTGCTGCCAATGAGCCAAACCTGGGACCACAACACGGTCAAGGTCGGCCAGCATTTCAGTGAACGATTCCGCTGCTTCGGGTGCGCAGTCGGGGAGTTTGTTTCGTATCTCGCCCGGCTCGACTGATTCACGCACTGGGCGACTGTCAAGCCCGGCGAGATAGTCGGTGATCCAGTCAACTAGTGCGTGGGCGTTGCCGCGGAAGGCTTCAAGATCAAGCGGATCAGGCACCGCCGACGTTTGTGGCATCGCAGCGGTGTCTTGCTGGTCTGGATCAGGCGACATGATGCGATGATAGCGACGCTGCCGATGTAGCCTCCGAGGCGCGAATCATCAGCTGATGGCGACAGGCACCGCAGCTTTGTGACTCACACGAACTAGGAGGAAATTCGCAAATGGCTCAGATCACTCTCCGCGGAAACCCGATACATACTGTCGGTGACCTGCCTGCGGTGGGAGCTGCTGCTCCCACTTTCTCGTTGACTGCTGCTGATCTCAGCGAGGTCACATCCGACGAACTGCGAGGCAGCCGGGTTGTGTTGAACATTTTCCCGTCGGTGGACACTCCCACCTGTGCTCAGAGCGTGCGCGCTTTCAACGAACGAGCCGCCGGTCTGGCTGACACATCTGTGGTTTGCGTTTCGGCGGATTTGCCTTTCGCGGCGTCGCGTTTTTGTGGGGCGGAAGGCATCGACAAGGTCAGCACCGCCTCAACTTTCCGCAACGCTGAGTTCCTTGACGACTTCGGAGTCAAGATGACAGACGGCCCGCTGGCTGGCTTATGCGCTCGTGCGGTAGTGGTGATCGGTTCTGACGGCACTGTGCTACACACCGAACTGGTCTCCGAGATCGCTGACGAACCCGACTACGACACCGCAATCGCCGCATTGGGCTGAGGGGCAATCAGCCATCTACCAGCCAACTCTTTGAGCTGAGCCTTAGCTCGGCCTGACGCAACTGCGCTACCGCGGCCGCGAAAGTGACTGGCGGAGTGGCGCTGCGTCAAATGCTCGCTTCTAGTGAGTGCTCACAGCGATCTAGGGCGTAGTCGATAAACATTCGCGCGCCCTGGTCGTCGTAATACTGGTTGTCGCCCATCGCCCCGGCGCTGTGACGCACCCGAACTCCTTCGATGATGCACGCAACCCGCCAGAATTGCAGCGCCACATACCATTCCAGCGCTGATAGGTCACGCTCGGAGTGCTGCCGGTAACGATTGACTAGATACTCCACATCGCCGAACCCGTCGGCGGTGGTGGGCATCTCTGCCAGGCGCCCCACGGCTTGCGTGTCACCCCACCATGCCACCAGACCGGCCACATCAACCAGCACATCGCCCAGCGTGCAGAGCTCCCAGTCGAGCACTGCGGCCACCGAGCCGTCGGCGGCCATCATGCAGTTGTCGAGCCGATAGTCGCCGTGAACAATGCCGACACCTTGCTGCATGGGAATAGTTGCCGACAGCCGGTCATGGAGTGCGCGCACACGCGGCAGAGCACGATCGGAGCCTTCGTCAACCTGCTGCTGCCAGCGACGCAACTGTCGCGCGCAGTAACCATCTCGGCGGCCTAGATCACCCAGCCCGACCTCGTCGGGGTCTACTGAATGAAGCTCAGCGAGCGTGTCCACCAGAGAATCTGTCATCACTTGACGCAGCGCCACCGGTACTTTCTCAGCGTCGCTGCGGTCGAAGATCACAGACCCCTCCACGAAATCCATCACATAGAAGTCGGCATCGTTGACAGCTGTGTCTATGCATAAACCCAGAGCCGCAGGCACCGGCACGGCAGTATCTGCCAGCGCCGAGATCACTCTGTGCTCGCGTGACATGTCATGAGCGCTGGCCAGAACATGAGTAGTGGGAGGACGGCGCAACACGATGCGATGTCCCGCGCTGTCGTTCACCACGAAAGTCAGGTTGGACGCACCACCGCTTACCGGCTGAAAGTCCAACGGCGCTGTGAGGCCGAGTTCTGCTGTGAGCCAATCAGTGAGCGGTTCACGGTTGATACCAGTGGGTGTTTCTGGGTTTGTCTCCGCAGTCACTCCCTTAGTTCTAGTCGGTCGGATTCGCTGATAGGGCTACGCTCAATTTGAGAGTGATAGGAGAACGAGGACCCGGCTGGGGTATTGACTGGGGAACTCCAGGAGAAATTCCGGCAACGGCACGCTGCGCGGCCAGCGACGCTGAAGCCGCAAAAATATTCGCTGAGTTTCGTAGATCTGGACAGCCTGCGTCACCGGTGGTGTTGACGGGTGGTGACTTGGCACGCACCTTGGGCGTGGAGGCACCGTTGCACCCTGAGCCGCTAGCGGGCAGAGCCGGGGTGAAGATGCATGTGGATGTGGGCGCAGCGTTAGTTGACGGTCGCCTACATTGGTTCGTGGCTCATCTAGTAGCTCGCAAGTCATGGTGGCGGGGTCGGCTGCTGCTGGCTGCCAACGCATCGTTTTTGGGAAGCTGGAACGCGGCACCACGGTCGCATCCCGGTGACGGAAGACTTGATGTATTTGACACTAATCCGCCACTGCGTGTTCGACTAGCAGCACGCCAGCGTCTGCTTTCGGGTAGCCATGTTCCTCATCCGCGCATCACTCAGCGTCGCGTCACGGCTTCGCAACACGACTTGAATCCCGGCCTTGACATCCGTCTCGACGGTGTGAAAGTTGGCCGAGCTCGCAGCCTGAGCCTTCGGGTAGAGCCGGGTGCTCTAGAAGTATGGATCCCTTCAGATGTAGGATCACAATCATGAACGCAGCTGTGACAGGAGCAGATTTGGAAATAGGTGCAGCCAAACAGAGGGTCTGCGACAAAATAGACCTCCTCGCATCTGAGTTGCTTGATGTGTCGCATCGCATTCACGCTCACCCAGAACTGGCCTTTGAGGAGCACTACGCCCACGAACTGCTCACTGGAGTGCTGGCCGATCACGGCCTAGCAGTTCAGCGTCATGCCTACGGTGTCGAGACCGCTTTCGAGGCTCGTGCTGGCGACGGTGACGGCCCTGTAGTGGCTGTGGTATGTGAATACGATGCCCTGCCCGACATCGGTCATGCCTGCGGTCACAACATCATCGCCGCCTCGGGTCTGGGTGCCGGTCTGGCGCTCGCGTCGCTTGCCGGTGAAGCGAACGCAAGGTTGACAGTCGTGGGAACACCAGCCGAAGAAGGGGGAGGCGGCAAAGAACTAATGATGCGCCAAGGCGCTTTCGCCGACGCCGATGCAGCCATGATGATTCACCCTGCTAACCATGAACTGAGCAGATTTAGTGCTGTGGCGGTGCATCGCGTCACAGCTTGCTACAGCGGTGCCGCAGCCCACGCCGCAGCAGCACCCGAAAAAGGGCGTAACGCTCTCGACGCTGCGGTGCTTGGCTACAACGCCGTAGCGGCGCTGCGCCAGCACATCCGCGAAGATGAACGCATACACGGCGTGTTCACCGATGGCGGTGTCAAACCCAACATTGTTCCGATGACCGCTGCCGCCGAATGGTATGTGCGCTCTACCAATCTTGAGTCACTTGAGATTCTCAAACATCGGGTGGTCGCATGTTTGCAGGCTGGAGCGGATGCAGCTTGCTGCGGGATTGAACTCAAGTGGGGTGATCCTGCCTACGCCGATATGAACGACAGTTCTCCGCTGCTGGATCGCTATCTGGACAACCTTGACATCGTGGGCCGCAGAGTGAGCACTGATGCTTCCTGTCGGGTGGTGGGCAGCACCGACATGGGCAACGTGAGCTACGCCGTTCCGTCGATACATCCGATGATCAAGGTGGCACCAGATGATGTGCCGATCCACACGCCGGTTTTCGCTGAATACGCTGCCGGTCCTGAGGGCGATTCAGCAGTGATCGACGGTGCTAAAGCTCTGGCTATGACCGCGCTTGACTGCTGGTTAGACAAGACACTGCTGTCAAAAATGCAAGCCGAGTTCGCATCCACAACCACCTCCTAGTCCGCCGCTGACAGTTTTAGTCGAGGGTTACCTGCCCCACACAAGCTGCAGTAGCTAGCAGCAAAGAGTGCAGGGAATCCGCGCTTGGCGGCTGTTGCGGGCCTAGTGTCGCGGCTTGTGAACCTTTACGCCGCTGAGTCCTTCTCTTCGGAGGAAGCCGACATCCTGCGGCGCTACTTCACCAACCTCGACCAGCCGGTGTTCGCGCTGGTAAACCTGCCTGAAGTGGTGAAGGGTGCTCTTTTTGCCCGCTACTCCCGGTCAATGTCAAGCTTGCGCAGACTGTTTTTGGATGAGTTCGTTGACGATCTTGACATCAGCGGAGACGTGACCATTGATGCCACTGTCGGCCTGCGTCGAGCCGAGGCGCTGTATGACCGAGTGTTCTTCGACTACGGCGACGATTCGGTGGCGCAACTCGGGGGAGTGCATCTGGCCTGCGAGCAGGCATCCAACGTGCTTACCAAAGTGCTGGAATGGGGACGGCTGATGGCTTACCTAGAGCAGAGCACCCGCTATATCGCCTATGACCAGCGCCTCGGCGGACGTTACCGCTATTACCGCGATTACGAGGTGCTGAACTCGCCTCTGGGCACTCGTTACGTGGGCGACATCGACCGCATGTTCGAGACCTATGCACAGCTAATGCCGGTGATGCAGGAATTCTTCCGCGAGAACACTCCCAAAATGACCGGCGATTCGGATTTTGCCTACCGACAGGCGATCAAAGCCCGAGCGCTTGACTCCATACGAGGTTTGCTGCCAGCTGCGTCACTGAGCAACGTCGGCATCTACGGCACCGGCCAGTCCTATGAGGCGCTGCTTGTGCGGATGAGGTCGATGCATTTGCCTGAAGCACAGGCTTACGCCGAAATGATGCTCACCGAACTGCGCAAAGTGATCCCATCATTTTTGAAACGAGTGGATCTGCCTGATCGTGGAGAACTGACATCCAACTACCAGGCCGACAACCGTGCAGCCATGGACGAAACCGCCGCAGCCATTTTTGGCGATGCCATCGGAGGGCCCGTCGCTGACGACTCGGTGGAACTCGTCGATTATGACCCCGATGGCGAAACCAAAATGATCGCAGCGATGCTCTACCCGCACACTTCGCTGGCTGAACGCACCATTGAGTCGCGGGTTGCTGCCATGACCACCGATGAGCGCTTGGCTGTGGTGCGCGCCTATTGCGGTGCCCGCCAAAATCGACGACATCGACCGGGGCGAGCTCTTGAGCGTGTCTACTACCGCTTTGATGTGCTGTCGGATTACGGGGCGTTTCGTGATCTGCAGCGCCATCGAATGTTGACCATTGACTGGCAGCCGCTGTCACCACGGCACGGCTATGTGCGTCCAGCAGCAGTGGACGCTGCCGAGCAGGAACAAGCCTTCGATGAGGTGATGGCACGCTCAGCCAGGCTGTATGAGGCTATTCACGCAGAGTTCAGCGATCAGGCCTGCTATGCGGTTTCGTTGGCTTACCGGATTCGCTATTCGATGCAGATCAACGCTCGCGCCGCTATGCACATGCTGGAACTACGCACCACACCGCAAGGCCATCCCGCCTATCGGCGGGTATGCCAAAAGATGCATACCTTGATTGCCGAGCAGGCAGGACATTTAGCGGTGGCTGAGATGATGTCGTTCGTGGATCACACCGCAGATGCCGGTTTGGGACGACTTGACGCTGAGCGACGAGTGGCACGCCTGCGTTCGGTGCAGTCGCATCCCGCTGAAGCGACCAGCAGCCAAAACCCGCCGTCTTCAATCATTAGCGAATGACTCAACACGGCTGCTGAGCGTTGCTCAGCAGCTGTTCAGGGCTTGCTTGTAGATGGCGATAGCGCGCTGACGAGCTTCGGCGTGATCCACGATGGGTAGGGGATAAGTACTGCCCAAAGTCACGCCCGCAGCGGCAAGATCCAAAGGTTTTGCTTGCCAGGGGGCATGAATGTCAGAGTTGTTGAGGCTCGCTAGTTCGGGTAGCCAACGCCGTAGATATCCGCCTTCAGGATCAAAACGCCGACTCTGGGTAATCGGGTTGAAGACACGAAAGTAGGGTGCTGAGTCTGGCCCCGTTCCCGCCACCCACTGCCAGTTGCCTGCGTTCTGAGCGATCTCTCCGTCGGTGAGCATCCACCGAAACCAACGCTCGCCTCGCCGCCAGTCCACAAGCAGATCCTTCACCAAGAACGAGGCGACAACCATGCGCAGACGGTTATGCATCCAGCCACAAGCTGCCAACTGCCGCATAGCGGCATCCACAATGGGATAGCCGGTGCGACCTTCCCTCCAAAGAATGAAATCGGCATCGGCATCAGACCCTGAACGCCATTTGATCCGGTCGTATTCGGCTCGGAGGCTCACCTTGTCAATGTCGGGATGCTCTGCTGTGAGATGCGCATACCAGTCACGCCACGCCAACTGGCGCACAAAACTCGCCCGCCCCGATGTGTCGTTGCCAACAGCTTCCGCTAGGTAGCGAGGCGAGAGCAGACCGAAACGCAGCGCTGTTGACAGCTCCGAAGTACCTGCCACAGCAGGCAGGTCGCGGTTGTTGCCGTAGTCGTCAACTCGCTGCTGCCACGAGTCCAGCTGATCCAGAGCGTGATACTCACTCCATGGTTCAGGCATTTCGAGGCTGAGCGAGCTGAGAGCATGGCGAAGCGTGCTAGTGGCGGGTGGAGTGATCACCTGAGCCGTTCCAGGTGCCTTTGCTTCGGGCAGAGGCAGTTGCGCCCATGCCTTGTAGAAGGGCGTGAAAACTCTTGACAAGGTGCCAGCTGCGGTGAGGACACTGCGTGGGGGATGCACCATCGTTCCCCAATGGGCTGTGACCGGTACTGCGAGGACCTGGTTTACTTTGTGATCTCTGGCTACGGACCATCTGGTGACATCTGCATTGGTGGTCACCTCACACGCCCCGAGTTGTGCAACAACACGAGCAAGCACTTCTGCGGGGTCACCCACCTCAACCCAAAGACCGGCACCGTCGTTGCTTAGCGTTTCATCTAATCCGGCAAGGGCCTTCAGATAGGCCTGCCGTCGCCACGGTCCCGCAGCGGCTAGCAAACCGGGTTGAAGCACCACCAGAGCCGCGGTTTCGCCACAGTGTGTCGCAGTCGTCCAAGCCGGATTGTCAATGAGGCGAAGGTCACGGCGGAACCAAGCCACAGTCGAAGATGTCACTGCGGGTGACCATATCCGAGAGAAACTAAGCGGCTGCGTTCACTTGGCGGTTCGGCTTTGTTGGGCGAGCGCGAGACCGTGTTGGGTGAGGTTCCCTCACAATTGGTTGATCACTGTCTATAGTCCGCCCTCAACAGTCCGGTCTTAATAGTCCGGCCTCAACGGAGCAGCAACTGATTGGGTGGATGGAACCATGACCAAAAGATCCGCACTTGAAGACGATTTCAATGAAGACGATGAGGACTTCGTAGTCGACGACTTCGAAGAAGGCTTCGACGACGATGCCCCAGACTTTGACGACGATTTGAGCGATGAAGATCTTGACGATGAGCTTGACGAAGATTTGGATGATGATCTTGACGACGATGCACTAGGTAATGGCGAGTCTGCGTCAAGCACCAGCGACAGCGAAGATGATGATGACGACGACGACGAAGATGATGTGGCGTCTCCAAGCGAAGATGACGATGACGACGAAGAGGTGCATCCCAGCGATATTGAGGCTGACCTTGAGGAAATCCTGCGAGATCGCATAGCCGCCGGAGATGACGACGAAGCCGAAGAGGAGGAGAATGTCGACACTACTGAGACGAAATCAGCCTCAACGGTTGCGCCGCCTCGCTCTGATGAATGGACTTGCGCCCAGTGCTTTCTGATTGTGAGCGTCTCGCAGTTCGGTTCCCGAACCAACCCTGTTTGCCCTTCAGGCGAAGACCCCTGCGAATCAATCATCAAGAACTTCAGCGGCTGAACGTGAGGACGCTTTGATCAAACCAGCCACTCTGACTACTGCTGCGCCTGCGCTCCCGCCTCGTCGCAAGAGTTCATGACCGCGATAGCTGAAGGAGCAAGGCCAGCCACTGCTGACGACAAAGCGGATCTGGCTGAACTGGCTGAACTGGCCGCCGGGGAACTGGCGCTGCTGCGCGGAGGTGCCGTGTGGTCGCAGCTGGAGGCGCGTTCAGCACCACATTCTGAGAGCCTGAGCCGCGACATAGCCGATGACGAAGCCTTAGTCGTGGTTGGTGTCATAGACGATGCTGTGGTCGGCTACGGAGCGGTTCGGTTGGTGAAACTCCACGACGGGACACATCTAGGCCGCATCAGCGACATTTATGTGCTACCTGAGGCTCGTGGCGTGGGAGTGGGCGAGGTCATGATGGATCTGTTGATGGCATGGGCCAGCGAGCAAGGCTGCATCGGTGTGGACAGCCTGGCGCTGCCGGGAGATCGCAACACCAAGAACTTTTTTGAGACACACGGCTTAGTAGCTCGTGCAATCATCGTGCATCGCTCGCTGCTTCCGAAACAATCTGCGTAAGCGGGGGAGCGGCCGCAGCTTCAGTTTCATCCGGCAACTCAGTTTGACCTGCAACTTTGGTTTGATCTGGCAACTCGGTAGCAGCTTCAGGTTTGGCGGAAGGCTTATCTGGTGTTTGAGTTGTTACGCCGAACAGTTTCGCTATCTGAGGCACCCGAGGTGCTAGACGGCGAACAGAAGCCAGCAGTTCCTCACCTGGCTTGGCAGGAATGCCAGCAGGGATCACCTTGGCGCGCACAGGAGACAACGACACAGCATCCATCACCGTCGCCCAGCGCTGCTGGTTGGTTTCGTCGTTCAAATCCGACGCTGCCAGCGCCGTAAGCCGCTCAGCCATGTCCACTGGAAGCGGGGTACCGGCTTTTGGAGGCCATGAACTGAGTCGCAGTGCTCGGATAGTGCGTCCATCGCTGATGGTTGCAGCAAGCTCATCAAGCCATTGTCGCTGATCTGCCTCAAGACGGTCAGCGAAACCGTCGTTGAGGCTTGCGGCTAGGGCTCGGGTTTCGTCTGTTCGAGCGGCTCGATCCGCCGCAGCGATTACCGAGCGAATCTCACGCAAGTCGACTGTGGCAATTCCTGCTAGAGCCGCTTCGGCCCGATCTCGCCATTCAGCGGCTTTCAGCACCGGGGCAAGTTGTTCGGCTAGCGCCAAAAGAGGCTCAGCTTTGATCTGGGGAAGTTTGGCATCGACTGCTTTTGCGTTCATGCGCTCAATAGAGTTGCGCACTCGTGGAACACCGCCGTTAAGCACTTCGCGAGCGAGTGGCTGCTGCTCAGTTGGCAGAGCCTTCAAAGCGGCTTGACGATGCACTCTCTTGGGCTTGAGGCTTGGTCCTCTCGGCCGGGCAGGTCGTGTGGAACGCTCCGAGCGATGTTTGTCATGGTGGTTGCGACGCTCGCCGGTGTTCTTTGAGCTGCGACCGCCACCCTCGGCGCGTCCAGATGCGATCGATTCTCTGCGGGGTTTGCGACGGTCTCGCTGGTCTCTGCGGTCGCGATTGCGGCGTTTCGTTGAATCGCGGTCGCCCGAGGTGTCATCAGCATCGGCTTGGCGTCTGCGCTTTTTTCCTTGACGCTTGGCTTGCCGTCGATCATCGTCAGCATCAAAAGAATCATCTTCATCGTCGAAGCCGCGATCTTTGCGACTACGGCGGCGAGTTTTGGGTGCCAGTTTGGTGGTAACCGCCGGAGCGCTTGAAGTCTGGATCAGCGTCAGGCGATCTGTCGGCTCGGGACGGACCTTGGGTTCCATCACCAAAATGATCTCCAAGCCGTCAAGCCCAACTTCGGCTTCGGCTTTGAGCACGCTGCCGACAGCAGCTGAAGCAGGAAGCAGCTCAGCGCGGACTTCACCCTTGGGTTGACGAGCGCCAGCGGCACGCCAAGTCCAAGTGTCGTCGTCGCGACGGCTTGTGAGTTCAATGTCTAGTCGCCTTGACACCGCCCACAACGCTACACGGTTAGCCGACAGTGCTTGCTTTGTGCGCGTTCTGGGTCCGCTTTGGTGCTGTGCCAACAACAGGGAACGATCCTATTCCTGCTATTCGTAAAGCGCCTGAAATCTACATTATGTAAAGTTGTATCAGTTTTCAGGCAGGGCTCAAAGAGGCTTATGTAAAGTTGTATTAGTTTCCGAGTAGGGCTCAAATGTGGCACCGGGTCGGGGTCAGTGAGGTCTGGCCGGCGAGGCCGGGTGAGTGAACTGCCAGAAAGTTATAGAGGCTTCTGGGTGGAGTGCAGATGTGATACCGGACCGGGGCCATCAAATTGCCAGTCTGCTGCGTCTTGGATAGCGCAGCGAGCGAACGCTGCTGCCGCGTTCACGGCATCTGTAAGACAGCGACCCAAAGCGAACTCAACTGCCAGCGCAGCCGAGAAAGTGCAGCCACTGCCTCTGACATTGCGAGTCTGGATGCGCTGGTTTTCTATGACCCAAGCATCTCCATCGGCGGGGATCACCACATCGTCAGGTTTGTCATCAAAGGCACCACCTGTGACCACCACCGCCTCAGCGCCCAGTTCACGAAACACTTCAGCGCAGCCGATAACAGCCTCAGGTCCTGGCAGCGGCTGGCCTGCAAGCAATTCTGCTTCGCGGCGGTTGGGTGTGATAGCTCTCGCCAACGGGAACAACTGCTTGCGATAAGCGTCACGGGTCTGTTGATCCACGAACGCAGAGCCCCGCCCATCAACCATCACTGGATCAATCACTGGTGGTGGCAGATCTCCGCCCATAACCCTCTCAGCCACTAGCTCCACCACTTCGCGGCGTCGCAGCAGACCGGTTTTCACTCCTGACACACCCAGAGATGAAATCACCGAGTCGATCTGCTCCGCTACCAAATCCACATCAACCGACTGAAGAGCTGTGACCGCTGAGAGTGACTGTGCGGTCACAGCAGTAAGAGCGCAGGCACCGTGAACCCCGAGAGCGGCGAAGGTGGACAGATCGGCTTGCACTCCTGCCCCACCGAGAGGATCCGAAGCGGCTATTGTGAGAAGCACCGGCGGCATGGTTGAGGTCATGATCGTCAACCAGATACGACACTGGCTTGACGGCCGTCGATTTCACCGAAGAACTGAGCTGCTGCCTTCTGCACGCCGTTTGACCAAGTCGGGTAGGCATGAGAAGCCTGAGCGAGCCGACCCGCGAAAGCTTTGGTGCGCATGGCCAGCACCACTTCTGAGATCATCTCACCAGCACGCGGTGCCACGATAGTGGCACCCAGTATCTGGCCACCACCAGTGTTGCGCAGCCAGCGTCGCGGGCCAGCCACAAGACAGATGAAACCTTCGGTGCGTTGCTCTATCACGGCGCGATCCACTTCGGTAAGGGGCAGATACGCCACACGGCTCCCGACCGGGGCTTGTGACCTGTTTACTCCGACTGATGCCACTTCCGGCGCTGTGAACACCACCCGAGGCGTCTCAGCGTTATGGAACCGCCCGCCCGCTGCTTTGCCTAGTGCGTTGCCTGCGGCGATTCGGCCCATTTCGTCGGCGGCATGTGACAGCAAGACACGCCCTGTCACATCACCGGCTGCGTAGATGCTGCGCAGCGATGTCATCATCCGGTCATTGGTGATCAGATGCCCTTGAGCATCAAGTTTGATGCTCAGCTCCTCAAGGCCGAGATCGTTGCTGCACGGCACTCGACCAGCCGCCACTAGCAGCCTGTCGCAGATCAGAGGCTCGGTGAGTTTTGGGGATGTTGAGCGGTCGCTACGGCTTGTCTGCACCGTGATCTTCTGCCCCGCGGTCGCTTGGGCTTGACTCCCCCGGTTGGGGATTTCTTGGTCTGGTGTTGCAGCGGTGACTCGTTCAGCACGGGTGTCTGTCAGCACCGTCACCGAGAGCCTTTCAAGAGCATTGCGGATCACTTCGGCTGCTTCAGTTTCGACTTCGGGCAGGATCTGGCTCTGTGACTCCAGCAGCGTGACTTTCGTGCCTGCTGAAGCGAAAGCATGTGCCATTTCGCAGCCGGTAGCACCAGCACCGACAATACCCACCGACGCGGGTGCCTCGTTCAAATCAAAAACATTGTTGCTGGTGAGCGGCTGTGCCTGTGTCAGACCTGGGATTTCGGGCATGGCAGGCTTGGAGCCAGTGGCGATAATCATGCGTGGCGCGGTTATACGACGCTGATCGACTGCGACAGTGTCGTGAGTGACCAGCCGAGCCCGACCTTCGATCACGGTCACTCCAGCCTTTCGCAGCACTTCAAACGATTCTCTAGCAGCAAAATCAGCGACCGTTGAACGCACACGGGCCATGGCAGTGCCGAAGTCGAGCCCGTCATTCAAGCCTGCAAGCAGCGTTTTGGATGGCACGCAGCCCGTGAAAGTGCAGTCACCTCCCGGAGGCGAATCGGTGATCAAAGCAACATCAGCTTTAGCCCATAACGCAGCTCGCAGCGCGCCCAGACCGGCTGCTCCCCCGCCGATCACGATCAGATCGTGATCCATCACCGGCTAATCAAGCGCAGCACGGAATTCGGATATCAGTTCGGCAACACCTTCGGGCCCGGCACCTGCGAGCATTCGTGCCACTATCGCCGAACCAACCACCGCTCCGTCTGCTGCTTCACACACTGCTGCGGCCTGCTCAGGTGTGCCGACACCCACCCCAACCAGCACCGGGCGGTCTGTGAGCTTCTTGAGACGTGCCGCTGTGCGAGTGGCGCTCTCAGACAATTCCGAACGCACTCCGGTTACTCCCAGCAGCCCCACTCCGTAGACGAAACCTCGAGAACGTTCACACACCATCTGTAGACGTTTTTCAGATGCTGTGGGAGACGCCAAAAGCACGGTCTCGATCTCGGCGCTGCGAGCACAACCCGCCCACTCCCCCACCTCTTCGAGCGGCAGATCCGGCAGGATGCATCCGCTGACCCCGGCATCGGCCAGCGAAGAAGCGAAACGCTCATAACCCATGTGATGGGCAATATTTGCATAGGTCATCACCGCGACAGGCACTCCGATGTCAGTGACGACACTGCGCAGTTCCGAGAGGATCCTCTGGGGTGTGGCACCCTGAGCAAGAGCTTTCTCGTTGGCTTGCTGAATGGTGATGCCGTCCATTACTGGATCAGAGAACGGCACACCCACCTCAATTGCGTCAGCACCCGCTGCTGCTGCGGCGCAGACCGTTTGTAGCCAGTCGTCACCGAGACCGCCTGTGAGATATGGAACTAGGCATTTGCCGCCTGCGTCGCGACGATGTCTTAGCGCTTGTTCGAGCCTGCCGCAGCGCCCAGGCTCAATATTCACCCGAGCAGGCCCATCATCTGTGCAACATCTTTGTCGCCTCGGCCACTTAAGTTCAACAAGACGGTGCTCCCCTGCAACTCCGATCGTGCTCGTGACACCCAGGCAAGCGCATGCGCGCATTCCAACGCGCAGATGATGCCTTCAGTGCGTGCTAGCAGAGTGAACGCTTCGATCACTTCGCTGTCGGTTACCTGCTTGTAGACGGCACGACCAGTGGCTGCAAGATGGGAATGCTCGGGACCCACGCCGGGATAGTCAAGACCAGCCGAAATGGATTCGGCTTCTTGCACTTGACCCCATTCGTCTTGCAACAGGTACGACCTCGATCCGTGAACAATGCCTGGCACCCCCCGGCTGATAGCAGCACCACCTGCCGGTTCCACACCCACCAATTGGGCTGCTGTGTCAACAAAACCGGTGAAAATGCCGGCTGCGTTGGAGCCTCCACCCACAGAAGCCACCACCACATCAGGCACACCACCATCAAGGAGTTCGGCACTTTGATGCCGTGCTTCATCGCCGATCACTCTTTGAAACTCTCGCACCATCCACGGATACGGATGCGGCCCCATCACCGAACCCAAGCAGTAATGGCTGGATTCCGATACCGACACCCAATGACGCATTGCTTCGTTGACAGCGTCTTTGAGTGTGCCCGACCCGCTTTCGGCGGAGCGGACTTCCGCACCGAGCAGGCGCATTCGGAACACGTTGAGTTCCTGACGGGCAATGTCAACACTGCCCATATAGACGACGCAGTCCATGCCAAACAGCGCTGCCGCGGTGGCAGTAGCCACACCATGCTGACCGGCACCAGTTTCAGCCACCAGAGAAGTTTTGCCCATGCGGTTTGCTAGCAGTGCTTGACCGAGCACGTTGTTGATCTTGTGGCTGCCGGTGTGGTTGAGGTCTTCGCGTTTCAACAAGACACGCACACCTAGCTCTTTTGACAGGTTGAGGCATTCGCTAAGCGGCGAGGGCCGCCCTGCGTAGGTGGCCAGCAGACTGTTGAGTTCTTCGCGGAATATGGGATCTCCCCAGGCACTGCGGAAAGCTTGATCAAGTTCTTGGCACGGGCCTATCAGAGTCTCGGGCACATAAACCCCGCCGAAGTCGCCGAAGCGTCCAGATGCGCTGGGTTCGCCCATCAAGCCAGAAGGCACGCTAGGAACCGGGATTGCTTCTGAGAGTTCAGTCATTACTCAAGTGACCAGTCGTAAGGCTCGGGTCCGCTCCGAGGCCCGCGCACCGCTTCAGCTTCCTGTTCTTGCTCTAATGCGGTGATCTTGCCCGCTGATTTGGCGGCTTCTAGAAAGGCCCGCAGCAGGGTCGGGTCTTTGCGGCCTGGGCTGTGTTCCACTCCGCTGGACACATCCACCCCCCAAGGTCGAACCTTTCTCACCGCTGCAGCCACATTCTCAGCACTTAGGCCGCCTGCCAGCAGCAAGCGCCGACCTCCCAACGGTGCCCCTTCTGTCAGTGACCAGTCGAAGACTTTGCCCGACCCAGGCTGTTCGCTATCGAGCAGGACTATGTCGGCACCGTAGTCGGATAAACGCTCCAAGCCGTCGTGTCCTGGAGGGAAAGCTTTGATAGTGACCGGAACCCGGGCAGCCACCCAGGCAGTGTCCTCGGGTTTCTCATGGCCGTGAAGTTGCGCCGCTCCCAGACGAGATTTCGAGATGATCTCCACCACTCTTTGCGGCATTTCGTTGCGGAACACTCCCACACTCAACACATCTGCTGGCAGCCGGTTAACGATTTCGCGGGCGCGTTCGGGGTGCATTTGCCGCGGCGAAGGAGCAAAAACGAACCCGACCGCGTCAGCACCCAAAGCTACCGCTAGCAGCGCGTCGTCTTCGTTGGTGATCCCGCAGATCTTTACGAACACGCTTTGACGTTAGTTGCCTGCCGCTACGAGGGCACGCACCGTCTCGACTGGATCACTGGAGCGAACCAGCGACTCCCCGACCAGCACGGCGTCGTAGCCTGCGTTACTGAGACGAGCAATGTCATTAGGACTATCAATACCGGATTCCGCCACCGAGACAACACTGTCGGGAATCAGCGAAGCCAACCGTTCGGCACGATCCTGATCCACCTCAAAAGTCAACAGATCACGCTGGTTCACACCCACAAGATCGGCACCCGCTTCCAGAGCTCGCTGCATTTCGACTTCGTCGTGTACTTCCACCAGAGCGTCTAGGTCTAGGTCTCGCGCTAGAGCGCAGAATCGCTGCAGTTCACTATCGTCAAGGGCTGCCACTATCAACAGCACACAGTCGGCACCCATTATGCGTGCATCGGCGATGTCGCGTTCATCCACGGTGAAGTCTTTGCGCAGCACCGGTAGATCCACGGCGTTACGAGCGGCCTGCAAGTCAGCAACCGAACCTGCGAACCAGGCTCTGTCGGTCAGAACCGAAAGGCAGGCTGCCCCACCTTGTTGGTATTGCTCAGCCAGAATCGCCGGATCAAGATCGGGTCGTAGATCACCTTTTGATGGTGAACGCCTTTTGATTTCAGCGATGACAGAAACGCCCGAGGTGTCTGAGGTGTCGGTTTCGGCGAGCCGAGCACGGAAGCCGCGTGTTGATGCACGGCACCGAGCTGTATCAAGCAATGTATTGAGGCTGCGCTTGTCGGCTTGCACAGTTTGACGATGCTCGGCGACGATTCTGGCGAGATAGCTGCCCGGGTCAAGAGTATTCATGTTGAGCGTTGTCTGCGGTGCTGTGTCTTGCTGCGTATTAGCACCGCGAAGGGTGACAATGCGAACAGCATCGCTGCCACAATCAGCAGCAGCACCCCCAAACGCACCAACACGAAACCTCCGGTCATCACCCCGACAATCACTCCAAAAATCCCTATTACGAAAGTCAGCGGCATTCCCAGAGCTAGCCAGGTTGGCAGTTCCGCCCTTGTGAGCGGGCTGTCGTCACCTGTGAAACTATCGCCTGCAAAATGGCTTGAAGGATCGTCGCCTGTGTCGTGGCTGAAACTGTTGGTTGCAGAAGCGCTACCACTAAAGCGGTCAAAGTTACGGCTTTGAGCATTGCCTTGAGGGGGGCTCTGGCGGGTGGTGGACTGATGCCGCTCGGCTCGTAGTCGACGATCAACCGCAGCCCGCGACTCGGAGTTGGAGAGCATTTCCCAGGCTTGATTGATGCGGCGCATCTCTTCACCAGCGCCAGCAGATCCGCCTCGCACATCAGGATGCGAGCGGCGGGCCCGCGCCACATATGCCTGCCTGATCTGTGAGATCGAGGCGTTGCGTGCCACGCCTAGCACCGCATAGGGATCCATGCCTTCATCCTATTTTATGCGGTTGATGCGGCTGATGCGGGTGTGGGCAGAACCTTGGCGGGCGCACCGGCTACTTCGGCTTCGCTGCGGGGAGCGATGCGGCGATGCACTGGTGCCAACGCCACTGTCACGCCTTGATCAAGGTCTAGGGCGGCTGAGGTGATCTCTCCCACCTTTTCACCGTCGACGTTTACTGCCGTGCCGACAGGCACTTCTGCACAGCCGCTGATCTCAAGTAGCCGCAACGGTCGCGGCACGTTGCCGCCGCGGCTGTCGATGCGAGCCACCAGCTCTTGGCCTGTGTAGCACCCTTTCGTGAAACTTACCGACACTTCTACCAGTCCACCGATGTCAGCGGGAATAGTTCGCTCGGTGAGTTCGCGGCCCATTCGCGGCCAGCCTGCACGGATGCGTGCCGCTTCGAACTGCTGTGGAGAGGCCATCGTTGCTCCAGCCGGAGGTGAAAGTTTGAGGCCGAGCAGATCAACTCCGCTCCAGCCGGGCCAGGTGACCTCGGCGCGTAGTTCGGCATCTGCATCAACATCAACTTCAACTTCAGTTCCGCGAACAGCCAGCATTCGCCAGCCGGACAGAAGCGTAAAGGTAGCGTCGGTGCGCAGACAAAAACGCTGAAGTCGGTTCACCACTACAGACCCAAACCCAGCATCTACATCAATCAGGAACGTGTCGTCGTGGCGGCGGGTGATCCTGAACCAAGCGTCCACTTTGCCTTGCGGTGCCAAAAGCAGCGACCAGGCTGAATCGTTTGCTGCTAGCGAGTCCACATCCTGAGAAATCTGTCCCTGCAAGAAGCGGGCGGCATCGCTGCCGGTGACGCTCACCACATCACGCGCGGTCTCAGCGATCACAGAAACAGCAGTCATATTTGCGACTCACAGACCTGCTTTAAGCCTGTGCGATTTTTTGTTTGCGTGCTCGTGTCATGCGTCGCGCTGCGGGGACGGCCGCTAGCAGCGCCCGAGCTTTGTTGACGCATTCGGCATGCTCATCTGCAGCCACAGAATCGGCGACGATGCCAGCCCCAGCCTGCACAGATGCTTGTCCGTTGCATACCAGCATTGTGCGGATCGTGATCGCTGTGTCAATATTGCCGGAGAAGTCAATATAGCCGACCACACCCGCATAAAGTCCACGTTTTATCGGCTCAAGTTGATCAATGATCTGCATGGCGCGCACTTTGGGAGCGCCCGAGACGGTTCCTGCTGGCAGAGTCGCTCGCAACACATCAACAGGTGATGCTGAGCTTGCTAGTTCGCCCGATACCTGCGAAGTGAGATGCATCACATGACTGTAACGCTCAACAGTCATGCTCTCGTCAAGGTTGAGGGTTCCGAACTCAACTACACGCCCTACGTCGTTGCGAGCTAGGTCAACGAGCATCACATGCTCTGCAATCTCTTTGGGGTGCTCCGCTAACTCCGCAGCCAAGAACCGATCCTCAGCATCGGTTCTACCACGTCGTCTAGTGCCCGCTATCGGGCGGCTGATGACCCTACCGTCAAGCAGTTTCACCATCGGCTCAGGCGAACTGCCAACCACTTCAAGACCATCTTGGCGCAGGAAATACATGTAGGGGCTGGGGTTGATCTGACGCAGCACCCTGTAAACATCGAACGCTTCAGCATCAAGATCAAAGTCAAAACGTTGCGACAGCACCACCTGGAAGGCGTCGCCAGCGAAAATGTGCTCACGAACTGCCTCCACGGCTTGCGAATAGCGTTCCAGCCCCATGCTTGATGTTGTTTCAGGCAGGTCAGCCTCTTCACGACTGCGGTCGGTGGCACCTGTTTGGTTTGAGCGGCTCGCATAATCAGGTGGCGGCATCAAAGGCTCATCAAGCGGTTTAGCTCCGTCGACGGCCAGCGCTTCGATCTGCAGCACTGCGCCAAAATAGAGCCGGTCGATAGTGCGGTCATCAGCGTCTGGAGGGATCAACACGTTGCAGATCAGAGTCGCTCGCTGACGCCAATGGTCATAAACCGCAAGTTCCCCGATCAGCGACATTGATGCGTCGGGAAGACCCGAATCATTTTCTGGTGTGTTAGGCAGATGCTCCACTTCACGCACCACGTCGTAACCCAGATAACCGATCAGCCCCCCATGCAACGGTGGCAGCCCCTCTATTGAAGGTGCTCGATAATGGTTGAGCAGCACCTCCAAGGCGGCGAGCATGCCGCTGTGGTGAGGGATCTCCACACCGAGTTGTCCCTTCACTTCCACATCGCTGCCGTGGGCTACCAGAGTGGCGATCGGGTTACGCCCGATGAACGACCAGCGGCTCCAGCGCTCTGCGTGCTCCACAGACTCCAACAGAAAGCCGTCACCATTGCCGACTACCCGTGCGAAAGCCGCAACCGGCGTGGTCAGATCAGCAAGCAGCTCTCGCCATATCGGCACCACACGGTATTGGCGGGCCAGCTTGTGGAAGTCTTCGAGACTGGGCTCATGCAGATCAGGCTGAGGCATGTTGGGCTGGCTCATCTGGGTTGACAGATCACTTCATCTGGGTTGACAGATCGCTGGCAGATCGTTGACAGATTACCGAAACCAACGGCTCAGCGTTGCGAGGCTGAAGGGTCAAACGACCGAAAGAAGCACGAGTATGCGCCGGTGTGGCAGGCACCGTCACCGTCTTGGTCAACAACGAACAGCAACGTGTCGCCGTCACAGTCGTAGTACGCCTCGCGCAGCCACTGACGCTCACCAGAGGTTTCGCCTTTGCGCCAGACCTCTTGACGTGAGCGGCTCCAGAACACGGTTCTGCCTTCAGCCAAAGTCAAGGCCAAAGTCTCAGCGTTCATCCAAGCCATCATCAGCACTGCTTTGGTGCTGGCATCTTGCACTATGGCTGGCACCAGCCCGTTGGCATCGTATTTGACAGCCGCTAACGCCTCAGGGACAGCCACAATCGCTGCTTTAGGCACATTTGCCACACCTGTCACGTCTGTCACATCTTCCAGCCTAAACCGTTGAAGACTTGACTGGTTCTATGCACAAATTGTGTGCAAGCTTTGTGCCCTAGCGCCTTCGTCGTTTGCTTGATCCTGAAACCAAGAGAATAGTGATTAGCACGACACCGATTGCTGTCACTGCGATGAGTGCTAGGAGTAGTGCGACTATTACAGCTGCTTCGACTGTGAGGTAGGCGCGTAGCAGCCAGCGTTGCCAGGTCATGCCGGTTAGACGGCATCCAGCCAATCGCCAGTTAGAACTCGTTCGGGCTGCCTGTTTGTGCGACATGTTATGCGTAGTGCGACACGTTATGTGTTATGCGACACATTATGCGTAGTGCGACATGTCATGCGGCAACATGAGCCCAGGTGCTAGTATGAGGTAATGCGTGAACCTTTAGGCCCTCATGATCGGGTATCACCGAACCTGTTCACACCCGACTTCGGCCAAGACCCTCACCTGTTGGTTGGCAGAGACGCACTTATCACTTCCCTACGTCAAGGGCTGGCAACTGGCCCTCGCGATCCTCGTTTCACCTCTCTGATAACAGGGCCGCGAGGTTCCGGTAAAACAGTAATTCTGAATGTGGTGCGAGACATCACCCTCGGCTCGGGGTGGATCGTGCTGCCGTTGGATGCAGCCACAGAGGGAATCCATGACCGCCTCAGCAACTTCCTCGCTTGGGAGCAGGACAAACATGATGACCTTCCTGATGTGACCGGCGAGGCACGCGGGGAACAAACCACTTTTGGTGTGCGAGCACCACTCGTCGAGTGGCAACGCCGGATTGTGCGAGAGGTAAATCCACGCTGGAATCTGAGACGCCAGCTAACCACCCTCGCCGAGCACGCCGAACGTCAACAAGTCGGTGTCCTGCTTGCGTTGGACGAACTGCATAGCGGCGACCGCGAAGAGCTTCGCCGACTGTCGGCGGATATGCAGCACATCACCAAAAGCGAATCCTTGCCGTTGGCGTTCCTGGGAGCAGGGCTCGGAGAGATGGACCACACGCTTCTCGAAGACCGCAAAATGACTTTCTTTAGGCGCGGCACCCGCTTCCATATGCCACCGCTTGAAAGTAGTGATGCCTCCAAGTTCTTAGCAAATACCATCAGCGACGCTGACGGCACTATCACCACCGGTGCTTTGAAGCTGCTGACAGAAGCGACTGGCACACTGCCTCACAAGATGCAGTTACTCGGGCACTGTGCGTGGCTGGCCGCTAACGCCCCGCTTAGCACCATCGACGAACCAGCAGCAGTAGCTGCTATCAAGGAAGCCGGTCGGCTCATGGATTCACATGTGAGCGGCCCTACATGGAATGCCTTATCAACTAGTGAGCAAGAGTTCTTGAGCGTCTTAGCCGCTCAAGGTGGCGTTTCGCAGTTAGAGGACATCAGCCCTCATCTCACCACCGCAGCGACTTCTCGAAGGAGCGCAGTCAGGCTCTCACACTCTGGCTGCGTTCAGCTTGACAAAAGCGGAGGTTGCGTCCTGACTGATCTAATTCCCGCAGCCAGTGTGAGTGCTTTCGCTATGTATGAAGATCGTCTCAAGAATACCCGCAACGCACCACACGAGCTAGGCGCTGCAACATCCCCCCGCGCTCGATGTAATGAATACATGCCAAGAGCGCAAGCACGATGCATTCTCCTGCGCGGTCATGCAGGCGGGCATAGATCTAAATAGGCCGAGAGGGTCGTCTGCTATTAGAAGGTGGAAGTTCGCGCGACTTCAACGCAGAACCGTTGTCGCCTTCACTAGGTTACGGCAGGGGAACGGTTAGGAAGCATAGCTATACCTTCCATTGTCCGAGAGCAACACCACGAACCCGTGGTTCTTCGGCTAAGAGTTTGCCGAGAGCGGCTACTTCGCCGATGTCCCAGCCAAGCGCTTCGCAGACCGCTTCGTCCCAGCGACGGCGGATGTCGGTGTATCCGTCACGGAACTGCGGCACTATCACATGGCGGGTTTCTTCCCAGCACTCTGCCAGCGAATCAACGATTCGAGTATTGTTGTTAATGTCGGGTATTGGCAGAGAGTTGACGGCTGCAGTGTTGTAGTTGGGGAAGTGAAGAAACTTTCCTCCTAGTCGTACTAAGATCATTCGTCCTGCGGTGGAGTTCAAAAACACGGCAAGAGCTTGCGCCTGCCTGCGAGTTGCACCCGTGACCGGTCTCCATCCCCGGCCGACATACGGCCTCATTGTTGCAAGTGCGACCAAACGAGTTGCTGATACATACTGACCGGTGGAGATAAACAGATGCCCTGCCTTTGACAGAATGGGCGGAGTATTCTCACCTGTCCAAATCCAGTGTTCGTCTGGTGCTCCTTCAATCCTTTGTTGAATACCTACGGCTTTGCTGTCAAGGATCGGGAACGCACCGGGCGTGCCGACAGTTGAGCAGGCGTAGCCGTTGCTCAACTGTTGGCCTGTCGAGTGGCCCGACAGGCCAACAGAAGCAAGCGGGCGCAGTTTCTGGTCGTTAGCTAACTGGGTCGCAACTTCGGCCAACATTGGGCTTCGCCACACGGCGGCTGTCCAGTCGCCTGCTTCAATCATCTCGGCTGGCCAGTGAGATACTTGTCCCCAACCGTCGCGCAGTGTGCCTTGCGGGCAGTCGGCTATGGCATCGAACAGACTGTCGGTTTCTTTGTCGTCTGAGGGCAGTCGGTCGAGTGCAATAATTCTGGTCTGCGGGGGGGGGGGGGTATTGATGCTTGAATCACCGCGACGGAACACGAAGATGCTCTCACTGATTTCGCTGTGTTGGCTCAGACCGACGTCTCTAGCTTGATGACAGGTAAGAATCGTGTGAACATGGAAGCGTTCTGCCAGCAACAGGCGGAGCGCCGAATTAGACGTTGATGTCGCTTTGATGGTCGGCGCGATCAAAGCGACAGTTGAGCCACCTTCACCAGAAACGCATTTTTGGGCCAATGTTGAAAACATTGGCCCAATGCTGTTCTTGTCAAGAACAGCATTGAGCCTCTCGTCGCTGCTGACCAGCATTTGCTCAAGAGAGTCCATCCTGTGACGCAGTGCTTGCTGAGCCTTGGCATCGAATTTTTCTCCGGCTTTCGTGCGGTTTGTGAAGGGTGGGTTCATTATCACTATGCGAGCGTCTTGAGCGGCTGCGGTTGCGTCGTCCATCTCTGGGCCTTCTAAAGCGCTGTCAAGTTCGGCACCGGTTTTGACGGTGGTAGACGCAGATGCGTCGTCGAATAGTCGTCCCGAGTCGACGATCTCGCTGCGTGCTAACAGTTCAAGCGTGCCTGCTGCAGAGTTGCCATTGGGTTGGCGACCGTAAGGCATCAGATGTAAACCCATTTTGCGGTATTTGATGTCGCTGTTTCCTGACATGAGTTGCGTAGCTGCTAGCTGTAGCGACACGGGGTTAATATCAAGGCCTTTCAACACTTCCTCAACCGCGACTTTTTGCAAATTGGCTAGCTGGGCAGGGTCAGCACCGCATCGTGCGGCGCGGCGTTTCATTTCGGTCATCACCGCGGTGAGCAGCGTCCCCGAACCGCAAGCTAAGTCAACTGTCTTGTGGGCTCGCCAAACTTCGGGATCAGACCAGTCGAGAGCGGTGTCGGCATCAACGGCTTGCAAAGCGAGTCGTGCGGCAATATCAGCGGCCACTGGGCGAGTAAAGAACGCTCCGTCAGATGACTGGTCACCCATCACCTTGTTGAACAACGCACCAGCATGGTCGGTGCCCATATCTGCGTAGGTTTCAGCAATCTCCACAGCCTCAGCAGCTAGATGCTGCAAAGCTCGGCGCAACCCGCCGAGACGCTCGCTGCGTCGAGCCGCCTTTAGAGCATTCAACGCTGGTTCTAATACCGGCAGGAAGTCCTGTCGGGTGATGGCATTCCACGAATCACGTAGCACTTCTTCGGGTTCTGTTGACGATTTCACAACCCCAAGAGATTCGATCCCCTTGCTGCCTAGCCAACCACCTACATGAATACGTTGATGTAGCATCGCTGCGTTCATCCATAACAGTGCAGCGATAGTCGCACCATCAGCACGGGGTTTACCTGCCTTGGGTGCAGCAAGATTGTCAAGATCGAAATGCGTGTCCAGTTCGGCTGCGAGACCAGTCTCATCGTGGATGTAGCGTGCCGCTTCACCCACCGCGTCGGCCAACAGGTTTAGGTCTCGTTTGACTTTGTTGCCTGTTAGGCCTGACTTCTCTAGCAAGTTCATAGCAATGCTGTCTCCGAGATCGGTAGACAGATCAGCTAGCACTCCCTGAATATGTCCCTCGAAAGCGGCTCGACGAGCTTCGTCTCGTTCTTGTCGTTCTGGCTCCCTGCGTTCACGCTCGCCGGAGTCTGGCCTATCGGGGCGCACTCTCTTGCCGTTAGCGATCTCGCCCGCGCGGCGCTTAGTAGCCTTCTCATTTATTGTGCCGAGGTCTTGTCCAGGTTTGGGTTTGTGGCGCGCGACGGTGTCTTTGCTTGTCAAGGTGCTGCCATCGGGACGCTTTGCGTGGACTATCAAAGTTGTCGGCTGATCTTTGACTTCTGGCCACAGAGTCCCATCAAAGGGTTCTGTGTTGTCGAACTCCAGCACAGGCCGCCCTTGTTTCACAGCTGCGCGAGCGATGTCTTCAGCATCGTCGTGGCTGCCTGTCACTACGGCGTATTCCAGTTTCTTGCGTTCGGGTCGGCCTACCGCTACCACAGTTCGCATTTCAAGTAACTGTGGTTGCTCAGCAGGCAGCTGGATGGTCAGCATTTGCGGCAAAGCATCTTCAATGCGTTGGTCATGGGCGCGTAGTGCTTGCAGAATCTCACCGAGTTCGCGCCAGCCTTCATGCTTGTCACTAATAGCGAGATGAGCTTCTGCGTCAACTCCCTCTGGGATCACGACAGGCACGATGATGTAACCGAGTTCTTTGCCTTGAGCACGGCGCATCGCTCGTCCGACTGCCTGCACCACATCAATCGGTGATTTGCGTGGCTCAAGGAACGCCACCGCCGACAGTGACGGCGAGTCGGTGCCCTCACCAAAGATGCCCACGTTCAGAATGCTGCGCGGGTTAGCTACGTCAGCCAAAGCTAGACGGCGTTTAGCTTCGTCACGTTTCGCTACCGAAGATGACGCATCAAGATGCTCAAGCCTGTATTCAGGTGGAGTCCGCCCTGTCGTTTGGCTGGCTATCCAGTCTCGTACTGCGTCAGATTGCAGCACGGTAGCCATTGTCTTGCTGCGATTGATGGTATTCAAGAACCCGATACATGACCTAAGCGGCACGCTTGTTCCATCTGGGGCGATAGCACCGCCGCCCATCGCTAAAGCAAACGCCATACCTTTGAGATAATCACCGGTAGTGGGCAGTGTGGTGCCACGCTTCGGGCGGGTCTTGTGCTTTTTGCCTGGTCTAGCTTCCAGCTCGGCTGCTTCAAGCGCTGCATGTTCATCAGCTTCACGCACCAGATTATTGGCGATCCCGGTAGCGGTTTCACCGCTGATACCCATTGCGATGATTCGATAATCCGACAGCCAACCGTTATTCACCGCATCCGCGTAAGAGCGGCGATACAACTCAACACCGAATGTGGCCTGATCGTCCATGTGGCGCACCACCAAATCGCCTCGGTCGGTTCGTCCCGATACCGCTGCCACAGCTTCATCGCCATAAATACGAGGCGTTGCGGTTTGATAAACGCGATAAGTCGCTGGGAAAGCTTCACGATCATGACATAAAGTGAAATCACGCAATGCTTCATCAGCAGCGTTACTGCGTTTGCGGCGGCGCACCCCAGCAGTGCGATGCGCTTCATCGCAGATCATCACCCGCAACGCATCGCCTGCATCTGCTAAGCGAATCGCTTCAGAAAGTCGCTGCCCAGACTGGTAAGTGCAAAAGATCACGCTCACCATCGCTGCGGCTTCGTCTTTGCAGCGGTCTTTGATCCAGTCAGCGATCTCTTGTGGTTCTGTAGTAACAAGACAACCCTTGATCACTTCTGTAGAAACCAGTCCTCTATCAGCAGTCAGATCATCGGACTGAGTGACTTTCTCTTCGTCGTCTGCGACTCCCTTATCCGAGCAAACAGCAAGCGTGCGTAGTTCTGCCTCTTTGTGGTTAAGGAACTCACGGCGTAGCTGCGCTACTAACGCAATCGAAGGACACAACACCACCGAAAGCTGACCCTCGCTGGTCAACTGCTCAACAATCCTTAAAGCGATTCTGGTTTTGCCCGCCCCACACGGCAAAACGATGCGACCTCTAGCTTCGCCTTTCGGGATGCCACCCTCATCGATCAGTTCATGGGCTTGCAGCACACGCACCGCTGTCTCAACTGCTTCAGCCTGCATCTCAGGACGAGACTGAGATATGCCAGTTCCCTTATCTCCGTTAACATCAGGGTCGTCGGTGACTGTGAGAGCTTGAATCTGGGTTTGAATGAGCTTAGCCAAATTGAGCGGATCAACCGGTGCCCCTGAAATACCAATCTTCTCAGGAGAGTGCCCCCCAAGATCAACGCTGCCGTTGACGATCATCCAGCGCTCCGCCCAAACAGCACGGTTGCTTGCCCCAGCCAGAAACTTATCTAACTCGCCCGAAGCAACAGGATTACCTACCCCGTCGGCATCAAGCTTCCGAGCTTTCACCTGAATGGCGACCCAGCGCTTGTCGCTGCGACGCTGTGCCACAGCATCAATCCCGACCCAGTCGTAGACAGGAGCTTTAGGCAACACTTTGTGCTTGTCGGGCCAGTCTTGCCAGCTCCAGCAATCACTCAAATCAAGCTCACGAATATGCGGCAGAGTGCGAACCGTTACCTCCTCAAGCCACCGACCGTCGCTCTGCTCGCCGCTGCGGGTTTCGATCTCGCTCGCTGCCTGCTTTAGGACAGCTAGCGCGTCGTGATTCTCGGGAGTAACAGATTTTGGAGTAGCCATGCCTACCTGTAGGAAGTTAGGGGGACGCAGCGGTCAAGGTAGACGATGCAATTTAGCAGGTTGCCGTCCTCGTCGTAGCGGTGCTGGCACGTTGTGGGTTATGCATGTCCCTTTAGTGGAGGTCACTTTGGTGGAGCGATCTTTCCAGGATCCTGCCCAAGCTGTGCTTTCCGCCAAGCTTCTGCGAGTTCATGGCGATGGCTACCCGCCCACTTGAGCACTATGCGCTCTACTCGCGGCGGAAGGTCACCCTCGTTGACTTGTAGTTTTTCAATGTCTATTGAGGCTTGGTGGCCTC
Source organism: Candidatus Aldehydirespirator catecholifindens (assembly GCA_028283245.1). Classification (GTDB taxonomy): domain Bacteria; phylum Actinomycetota; class Acidimicrobiia; order Acidimicrobiales; family Aldehydirespiratoraceae; genus Aldehydirespirator; species Aldehydirespirator catecholifindens. Next base: position 34,424 of record JAPYNU010000077.1, read on the forward strand.
TGCATTCGACATGGAAGTGAGGCTTCCCGTGGTCTCTCCAGTGGACTCTGATCACGATTCCATGAAAGCGGCTGATCTCAGGCACGGGCGGGTTGGGCTTGTCTCCATCTCGGGAACATGTCCTCGACTGTCAGTCCAGTGATGTCCATGTAGAGGGCATCACTGCAAATGTCTAGATCGAAGTTGTCGCCCCATGCGATTGATCCGTCGGGGGCGATCCTGACCTGAGAAAAGAATCCGGGTTTCTCCCAGGCAACAAAAACACCCATGCCCGCCACGTCCGACAAGTCCACTTCGCCCTCAACTCCGTCGTCGTAGCGAAGCCAGATCCGATACGGCTCCAAAGCTCGCACTTCGACTGGGGTCACACGTATCTCGCCCTCAGGGATGCCTTTGCCTTCTTCGGGCGATGCATATCCACAAAGAATCAGCAGTTCAATTGCTCGCTCGGCGGCCGCCCGCACCGGGTTGTCACCGTCACTCGTTCGGTAACCGTCAGGCTCAGCCAGGTCTTTGAGTTCGGTCATCAAGCGCAACAGTTCTTCGTAATCCTCGCCCGCGATGACCATTCCGGTCGCGTGCTCGCCTGTGCCCATGACTCGCAGCCTAGACCGACCGTTCGGCAGGCGCAGCGAAGCTATAGAAGCTACAGGTAGAGGCCGGTTCTACCTTTGTCTAGGCGTTCGGCTGCTACAGCGTGAATGTCGCGTTCGCGCAAGATGATGTAGTCACGGCCACGGACCTCCACCTCGTAACGGTCCTCAGGGTTGAACAAAACCCGGTCGCCTTTCTCCATGTTGCGAACGTTGGGACCGATCGCCACAACTTCAGCCCAAGTGAGCCGTTTACCAACCTGAGCTGTGGCAGGGATCAAGATCCCTCCAGTGGAACGCCTCTCCCCTTCTACCTCGCCGATCGCCACCAGTATCCGGTCGTTGAGCATCTTGACCGGCAGTCGGTCATCCTCATGAGGGCTAGGCATCGAGTCGTTACGAGACTCAACATTTGCGCGAGGCTCTGTAGTGGTCACAAGTGTCAACAGTAGTGGCCGCTACGGCCAGTCACGCAGCCTCGCTGCCGATACCACCAGCCATCAACAAACCCAGTTCGGCCACAGTGCAATCAGCTCGGGGAATAACCGCAACCACTCTGCCCTCAAACATCACCGCCACCTCATCAGACAACGCTAGAACCTCGTCAAGGTCTTCGGAGATAACCATGATGGCGGTTCCGCGACCTCGCTGAGCGACCAGACGCTCGTGAATGTATTCAGCGGCACCGATGTCCACTCCGCGAGTGGGTTGAGCAGCCAGCAGCACAGCCGGTTCTCCCTCAAGTTCGCGGGCCAGTATCAGCTTCTGGATGTTGCCGCCTGATAGCGCGCTAGTAGTGGTGGTCAGATCAGGTGTCTTGACCGCATATTCGTCCACCAACATTTGGCTGTGGTTGCGGATGGCGGTGCTGTGTAGCACTCCACGACGCGAGAAACGAGGTTCTGCATGGGCTAATAGCATGAGATTCTCTGAAACGGTGAAACTGCCGATGGCACCGTCACGCATCCGTTCCTCGGGAATGAACGCCAACCCACTGCTGCGAGCCGTGCTAGGCCCCACCCCGGTGATGTCTTTGCCGTCAATCGTCACACTGCCTGAAGCGCTTGGGCGCAAACCCGCAACAGCTTCAGCGAGTTCGCGCTGGCCGTTGCCGGAAACGCCCGCGATTCCGAGAATGCGACCACCTCGCACGTCAAGGTTGAGGTCTTCGACTGCGTTCGTGCCCCGGTCTCCAACCACAGTTAAGCCCTTGATGCTGAGCCTCACTCCGCGATCTTGCGTCTCGGCGACTTCGGGTGCCAGTTTCACTGGTCGTCCCACCATCATGTGCGCTAGACCTTCACGATCGGTCTCAGCGGGCACGGTTCTGCCAGCCACGCAACCGTCACGCATCACGGTGATGCGGTCAGCTAAAGCCAGCACTTCATGAAGTTTGTGCGATATGAAGATCAGACCCTGCCCATCGTTGGACATACGTCGTAGAGTCACGAACAGGTCGTCCACTTCACCTGGGGTCAACACCGCAGTGGGTTCGTCAAGCACCAGCAGCCTGGCCTTGCGAAGCAGCGCCTTAATGATTTCCACCCGCTGGCGCTCCCCCACAGCGAGTTGCCACAAATAGGCATCTGGAGGCACGGTGAGGCCGTAGGTAGCTGAAAGCTCAATAATGCGAGCACGGACTTCGTCAAGATCTGGCCGTCCGAAACGTTGCGACTCCAGTCCCAAGGCCACGTTCTCTGTGACGGTCAGCGTCGGCACCAGCATGAAATGCTGATGAACCATGCCTATCCCCGCTGCAATAGCTGAAGCAGGAGAGTCGACGCGCGACGGCTCACCGTCAATCAGGATTGATCCTTTATCAGGCGCATAAAGCCCGAAGAGGATCTTCATCAAAGTGCTTTTGCCAGCACCGTTCTCTCCGAGCAGGGCGTGGATTTCGCCTGCTCGGACATCGAAGTCGACAGCGTCGTTGGCTAGCACCCCCGGGAAGCGCTTGGTGATGCCACGCATTTCTAGCAGCGGTTTCACCGGGCGCTCCCTCGGGGTTGCCTGATCACGGTCAATGTCTTTCGACTGATTTTTTGCTTCAGTGCTGGGGTTCAGCAAGCCAATGTTCAGCCGACTCCAGTTGACAGCGTGCCGTCAGTGAAGCCTGTCACCGCATCATCGGCCGCTGAACGAGCCGCCGCGGGCAGGTTGTAGGCATCGTTGTATTCGAGTACTAGGCCGCCGTTGCCGAAGTTGATCTCATAGGAGGTGCCGCCCATCGAACCTTGCTGAA